>CAZGSA010000164.1:0-1500 GCA_964528215.1 Candidatus Woesearchaeota archaeon | reverse complement strand
TAAGTTAATTTTACTTTTATTTGTGGTTAAATGGTATGGTAATCTTATTGGTTTAATTTATTTTTAAAGGAGAATAAGTTGGGTGTGAAAAAAAGTTCTAGTTCTTTAAGTGCAATTGCAAATTCTCAAGTAATAGATTATGAGTTTTTAGATAAAAATCAATTAAGTCCTCTTGCTATTCAGGGGGATGAAGAAATAATTGTTGGAGGAATTATGAGTTTTAGAGGTCCAAGAGAGAACAGAGAAGGATATTTGGAGGCTCAGTTTGTGGGTGTAAAGAATTCTCAAAATGGAATGATGCAATTATATCCTCTTAAGAGTTGTTTGGATAAAGTTGATATCTCAAATTTTAAAGAAAATGAAAGATAAATATAATCAAGAAATGCAAGGAATAGAAGGAAGAAGAAGATTTCTTAAATTAGCAGGTTTAGGAATTGGTATTGCCCTATGTGGCAGTATGTTTTGTTTTAGAGATAAATTAGTAAAGCCTTTGTCAGAGATTATAGCACCTCCTGTAGATTCTGAAAGAATTTATAAAGTACCTAGTTTTAGAGTAAATATTTTTAGTGATAGTTGGTTAGTAGAGAATCCAGACTATCTTGAAAAAGAACATAAGAAGATTATAAGAAGTTATGGAGGGTCTATTGAAACGAGTTTAGTTTTTCCATACCATTCAAATGTTAAAGTTCGTGATAATCAAAATGATAATTGGGTTGATGCAACTTTTAGAAATTTGAAGGGCCTAGATACTTATGTTGCACTTTTTCCAAGGGTTGTTGGTAAAAATTCATATAGTTTTTCTGGTACTTTTCCTGATGGTGATAAGACTATTGAGGTAGTCTCGAATCCTATTTTTTTAGGAGATACAGATTTATTAGATCTTATTTTAAGAGGAGATAAGCCCCAATTTGGAGTTGATGTAGGGGATTTAAAATATGAGGTAATATTAAAAGATTATAAAAATGGTGTTCCTGAAAAATGTCATGTAATACAAAAAGTAGATATTAAGACTATTAAATTTGGAGTTTCTTATTATATTAGAGGATTAGAAAGCCTTAATCCTAGGGCTACTAAAAAAATTATTTCAGATTTTTGGATTAATAAAGATAAATATGAAAGAGGTATAAAAGGTTTTAATGATTTTATGAGAAATTATAAAAATAGAGATTCTAAACAACCTAATTTTCTTAAGAATAAATTAGAGCAATTTGTGGTTTGAATGTTGTTAAGTTAAGAATTAAAAATTACATCTTTTTAGTAAGTAGAGGTTACTTGTTTTTAATTTCTTAGTATGTTAGGATTGTTAAATCCTGAGTATTATTTTAGGAATCTAAATTTTTTTCGAGGTTCTAAAAATAAATACCCATTGTAAAATACATACTTTAATGTGTAGTGGTATGTTTTTTTAGTTTTTTTAAATAAATAGAGTATTTAAAATTAATTAATGAGAATATTGTTTTTTATCATTTTAAACTAGAATTACATCTTCTCCACACTTTA
>CAZGSA010000163.1:0-1506 GCA_964528215.1 Candidatus Woesearchaeota archaeon | reverse complement strand
GTAAATACACATTTTTTAGAACTTACTCAAAACCTGTTACCAGGTACCAAAAAATGCAAGTTTATTTTAACTAAGTAAATATATCAAAAGAGCTAGAATCTTGCCTAGAATTCATGTGAAAAAGATTATTTCTCAGTTTTTGCAAAGCCTTATTAATTCTGGAATATTCTGGTGTTTTACTTACAATAAGATATATATAATTTAAATCATATTCCCAGGGGATAAAATCCCTATACTTTAAAGGTTTCCATGAATTAAATTTTCCTTTAGAAACTGAGAACATAAATTCAAGGGAGTTTTTTAAAGGAGGCTCTACATATGGAAAAACAATCTTATATCTTCTTGCTCCTCTAACAGTATCTCCCTGCATTGTTTTAACTTTTCTCTTAATCTTTTTTACAGAATAATTTTTTAGTTTACTTAGATAATTAAATGCTTTTTTAGAACTAGTTTCTGCAAGACCATCAATAGCTGCTAATTGGTCATCAACAGTATAGTATTCCCTAGGTTTTGAAATCCAAAGATTTTCCCAGCTTCTTGGATTATAAACCTTAATTCCCCTAGCCATTTGTTTTAAAGCTTTTATTGCTTTAGAATCCCCTATTTTTCCAAGAAATTTTGCAGATACTACTCTTTTCCGAGGATTATCAGAATTAAGCAAACTAATAAGTCTTGATGTGTCTTCATATCTTATACATTTATCCAGCTCTTGCATAAAACCTAAGGTTATAAAAGATATATAAATTTAGTGGTAGAAAAAAATATAATACTCTTCTACACATAAATCTGTGGTGTTTTTTAATACTTCATATTTTATTTTTAAATTACACCTGATAGTTCTCTAAACTCTTTACCTATTTTCTGAAATCAAAAAAAGATTTAAAAACTAAGGTTTTGTTAATATTAAATGGTCTGTGAAGGCAGAGATGTTGAAGAAGTGTTTAAAAATCAGGGCATTGAAGAAGTATGTGAAAATCAGGGCATTGAAAAAGTATGTAAAAATTCTTGGGATTCTAAATATATTAATGTTTTAGCACTAGTAAAAGGAGAGGAGAGATATGTTTTTTTATATGATGATGAAAGCAGGACAGAAACATTAAAGACATTGGGAAGATATGCTTCTAATCCTGAATTTAGTTTTACTTGGTATGATGCTGCTGTTTTAAGCCAGAAAATTAGACAGGAAAGTCAAAAAATTATAAATGAAAATTTTAAGATAGATAGGTTTTGGTGAAAGGATATCTTCCCTATACTTAAAATGTGAAGTTTTTAATTCTTGGCAGAAAGGTTTCACTAAAACTGAAACTAGTGTGCTAAGTCAGAACATATATCTTCCCTTTTTTACATATAAATTTAGGAGGTTTTACTAACCCCAATTCTTTTATTAATTAATATCTCATAAAGATTTATAGCTTTGTAGAAGAGTAGTATAAAGAATAAATACATATATTGGGGATAAAGAAATTCAAGTTAGAATTGTCTTTTTGAATTCTAATCTAGAACTAA
>CAZGSA010000162.1:0-1509 GCA_964528215.1 Candidatus Woesearchaeota archaeon | reverse complement strand
CAGTAAAAATTTACTTTGCAAAAACAAGCTTGCTTTTTTTATTGCTTTATTATTTGCAATACATCCATTGCGTAGTGAAACTGTTGGCTGGATAATACAAAGGAAAGATATTTTATTTACTTTCTTTTTTTTAATAAGTCTTATCAGTTATCAAGAATATATAAAGCGTAAGCATTTCGTTTATTTTATACTAATAATTGCGGGGGCTTTTTTGTCGTGTTTGTGTAAAATACAAGCATTGGCCCTGCCATTTGTAATTATTCTTTTTGAATATTATCGGAAAGGGAAAATAGATGTTTTTTCCTTAGTTTTGTTTTATCTTATTTTCAGTTCACAGCATTTTTTTATAACATTTTTTTCATTTGATAATTACTACATATTGTCGTTTTATATTATATTTAGTTTTATAATACCTTGTTTTTATATTATAAATAAGTATTATATAACTAATTTTTCATATAATAAATTTAATTTTATAAAGATTGTATCTTCATTTATTAAACGTATTTGGCTTGCAGAGCTTCATTTAAACATTTATATTTTATTAATATTTATAGTTTATATGATACATATTTTTTCTTTGGAACTGTTGTTTTTTTTATTCATTTTTATATTTTTATTGAGTTTACCATTCTTTTTCAAGAAACAATATTTGATAAATTACTGGGCAAAAATTATTATAAAGCATTATCATTTTATTTTTTATCTGGCTTATATCACATTGATTTTTGTTATAATAAATGGTGGCAAAATAATAGATGTTTTTGAAGTTTTATTTATTGTATTTTTTATTCAGATAGTATTTACACAATATTTACACAAAGAGTTTGGCGTCCATAGTTTTTTAAGAAACATTAAGTTATCGCTTAATCTTTATATTTTATTTACAATAATAGTATTATTTTTCATTAAATATATGACGAAGTTTGTTATTATTGATTTAGAGGGGTATTTGTACAAGAATATTTTACTTTTTATAATGCCCATATTGATAATAAAAAGTGAGTTTATATATAAATATTTGATGAAGCACAAATACTTATTAGTGTTATTTATAGGAATAGCTATATTCTTTTTTATACTATTTTTTCTTTTAAGGAATCTTCGCTTTTATGATTTGGAGACAGGAGTTATTGTTCCTTTTATGAACAAAATATATTTGGGTATTTACAGTTTATTGTATTATTTGTATAGGTTTATATATCCGTTTCAGTTGAATGCTATGCATCCGTATCCTGATAACATAAACGGTGTATTGCCAGCGATTTATAAAATATCTGTTTATATTTTGTGCGGTTTAACATCCATTTTTACGGTAGTTTATTTATTTATTATTAAAGATAAATTTTTACGTAAACAAATAATATTTGGTGTTTTATTTTTTATAATAAATATCGCCTTCGTATTACATATTATTCCAATTTCCGGGAAAGTTATCGTAGCTGACCGCTATACCTATTTGTCCTATTTAGGTTTATTTTTCGTTGTGGTATGTTTAATAGATTTTAT
>CAZGSA010000161.1:0-1515 GCA_964528215.1 Candidatus Woesearchaeota archaeon | reverse complement strand
GCTTTTTCTTTCAATCAATAAAATTTTTGAAGAGTTTGAAGATAAATCTCTAACTATTTTTTGAGTACAATCAGAAGAATTGTCATCTACTACAATAATAAATACCCCTGGTAATACAATATTTAATTCTTGGATTAAAGGTAGAATATTTCCTTCTTCGTTAAGAGTTGGTAGGATTATTGTCAAATCATTAAATGTAGACGAACTGTTCATTTATTTTTAAAATTTTTAATATTAATTATAGTTTTGGTTTAAAAAATCGCTCATATCATCCATGCTAGCAGTTTTGCTATTTTATCATTATAAATTTGAAAAATCTAATTAACTATAATTATTGTTTAAGATCCATTATAGCTAAAGCACCATATATTTGTCCCTTTAATTGGTCTAATGAGCTGATTGATTTTAATCGCCTTAATATATAAGAAGGTCTTAGATAAAATTTTTTGTGAGCATAAATTAAAAATTTTTTATATATATCCGGATCTAAACTTTCCGGGACAAAATCTACTGTAGTCAAAGCTGTTATACTGCTTGATTCCATATTGTAATTGTAAAAGTCATTTACCCCTCTTTTCTCTATTAGTTTCTTGTATATCTCTGTTCCGGGAAGAGGGATGAACTTATTAAAATGTGCATAACCTAAAGGTAAACTCAATGCAAAATTAAGAGTATTTTCTAAACTTTCAATAGTTTCACCGGGAGTTCCGACAATAAAATCTGCTCTAATATTTAAACCAGCCTTGTGAGCCCACATGACTGCTTTCTTATTGCTCTCTACAGTATTTCCCTTTTTCAATAATTTTAGCATTCTATTATCTCCACTCTCAAGTCCATACAGAACTTGCCAGCACCCAGCTTTTTTCATATGTTTTAATAATTCAAAATCAACTGCATTTACTTTTGTCAAACATGCCCATGGTATTTTATCTAATTTTCGTCTAATGATCTCATCGCATACTCGGTGAGTTCTATTTTTATTTAGAGTAAATGTGTCATCAAAAAATTTATAATCTCTTGCACCATATTTATATATAATTTCTTCAACCTCGTCAACAACTCTAGCTGGACTGGCTGCTCTAAATGTTGTTCCAAATACTGCCCTATCGCAAAATGTGCATCTTGAAGGACAACCTCTGCTAGTTATCAGATGTGTAGAAGGTAGGTATTTAAATGATGCAGGAACTGGTTGTAGCTTATTAAGTGGAAGCATTAAGTGTCTTGCTGGGAAAGGGATCTCATTAATATTTTTCCAGTATTCCCTAGGTTTTGTTTTTACTACCTTTTGTCCTTCTTTATATACTATACCATTAATTTCTGATAAAGAATTTTTTTGACTATTTTCAAAATAGTTTACTACTTCTAAAGTAGTTTTTTCGCCTTCTCCAATAACTCCCAAATCAGCATCGCAATTGCATATTGCATCTTCTGGGACAGCAGTAATATGTGCACCACCAATTATAATCTTAATATTAGAAAATTGCTTAAGCAAACAGAAAAAAATAATAAAAGAAA
>CAZGSA010000160.1:0-1527 GCA_964528215.1 Candidatus Woesearchaeota archaeon | reverse complement strand
GAAGTCGGAAGTTGTTCTAATAAATTATCTTCTTCCATATCCTGATAATTCAACCAAATCAAAGCTTTTTCAATATGTTTTTTATGTCTTTTAAATAAATTAGAGTCATCATATTGCGTTTTATAAACAAACTCTCCAATTATAAACCATAAACTAGAGTCAATTGACTGAAAATCAACTTTATTCCTCTTTCTTCTTTTACTAAACTTATCAACTGCATTTGGAATCTGACCTAATTTGCTCTGATTACTCGCAAGAGTAATTAAACTTCTTTCAAAAACTTTCTTAAATTTCTTTTCTTTATCACCTAAACTAGCTCCGATTAAACTAATCATACTATCTCTCGACCAGACAGCATCATAACCTTTTTTGCCTGCAGAAGCAAACAATCCATTTTTAGTACTACATAATTTAATAATTTCTTTAGCTCTTTCATAGGCTTGATTTAATATTAGACTATTTTTTTTCATTTTTTCTTTATCTCATCAGAAATAGGAGTCTCTCTAATGTTTATTTTTTCTAATTTTGATAAGTAATAACTTAAAAACTCTGTAAAATAAAAACCAAGAAACATTCTTTTCTCTTTAGTATAATTATAAAACTTAAACTCCTTGAAATTCTTAATATATCTCTTAAAAAAACCAATCTGTTTTTTAAAATCTCTTATCTGTCGTTTATCTAAAATCAAGATAGGATAAAACTTATTGTTTGGAAGAGCTTCTAATTCATTATGAAATAACTCTGTTATCTTATTTGAATGGCAGATTACTTTTGCATCTTCTTCCAAACTTGCCTGCAACCTATAGGCAACAGGATAAAAATAATCACTTGCATAAAACAAAGGAGTCTTGTTTTTTAATTTAACAGAAATTTTTTTGCCTTCTACATCAAGAAATTTTTCATTTTTTATTAAACAAAAAATAATACTCTGAATAAGTTTTTTCTTGCTCTTAATAATTTTTGATTTTTCTAAAATACTAATGGCAGGAAAAAACACCTGTGAAAAGGTAAATCTAGGATGCAAATTTGCAGGAACTTGAATTGTCCTAATTTTCTCTTTTTTTGCAAGACTCAATAACTTACCTCCAGAAGTAAGAACTAATAAATTATTTTTCTTATTTTTAAATTTATTAAAAATTTTTAAAACTTCTCTTGTATTTCCAGAATAACTAAGTAAAATAAGAAGGGTATCTTTATCTAATTCAAAATCATAATCCTGAAAAATTTCAACATCTATCTCATGTTTTAAAAATTGTTGTAAAACCAATCCAGAAGTATAACAAGCCCCCATTCCAACAACAACAATTTTTTTAAATTTCTTCTTTAATTTATCAGTTTTAATCTCATAAGATTGTTTTATTGATTCTGGAAATTGAGTTATCAATTCATAAATCTTATTATCTTTAGATTTCATTTTCACCTTTTTTACCTATAAAACAAAACATTTATTCTTTTTAAATATTCTCAAAAAATGTACCTGGTAACCAATTATACTAAATAACTCTTCATAGCTTGTAAGAGAGGTTT
>CAZGSA010000159.1:0-1536 GCA_964528215.1 Candidatus Woesearchaeota archaeon | reverse complement strand
ATAAAAAGTTAATTTAACACCCTCGTCAATCTGTGAATTACAATTATCATCTATTCCATTGCAGACTTCATTTATTCCAGGATTTATATTAGAATTAGCATCATTGCAATCATCACCCTCATAAATGCATCCATTGATAATACCACAATCTGGACAAACTCCATACCCATCATTATCTCCATCAATACAAAGAAAAACTCCTACTTCCACAAAAGCATTATTAACTTGATGAGAAATAAAACCTACATTTGAGTCTACTAAGTGATTAGCAGAGATAATTATTTCAGAGTTCCCAGTAGACTTAGCATGAAATCTAATCCTTGCAAGAGTCCCAGAACCATCTACTCCTTCCTCAGAATACATTCTAGAAACATAATAATTTTTTATAACTCCTAAAGTTGAAATATCTGGAAATCCTCCAAAAGTCATAGTTCCATCTTTATTTAAAAAATCCTCTTCAAAAATTCCAACAAGTTCTAAAACTTCTGGGTCATAAGAAATATCTAATTGAAAGCCATATAAATCCAACACATCTTCAAGATTAATATCAATATCCAAATCTTCTCCAGGGGCAACCCGAGAATCACTTGGTTCTAAAAATAAAACAGGTTCACCCTCTAATAATAAATTAAATAATTCTCCATCTCCCCCTTTATCTTCTCCTATAACAAAAAAATTTCTAGCCAAATCAGAAATATCTTCTACTAAATTTGCTGAAACAAAAGATACAGATAAAACTAAAAATAAAACTAAAAATAAAACTAAAGACATAACTAAGATATTTCTTTTTTTTCTCCTTTTTTTCATGAATCAATAAAGAAAAAATCTTATTTAAAGGTTTTTAAGGCTAAGTTTTATATTATATTTCTAAGGTTTAAATAAAAAATATTATTTTAACCAAAAGGATATAATTTCTTCTTCAAAAAATTTTAATTAAATAACAGGGCATCAAAAAAATCTTAAAAAGAATTTAGTTTAACAAAACCTTTTTGAATCCCTTGCAAAGTTTTATTATGATTTTTCTTTTTTATTATAATCTTAATAAGAAAAAGCAAAACAATAACAATTAAAATAATTAAAACTCCAATAATATTCCAAAACATTATAACTCCATAAAAACCATATCTATCTTCTAAACTTTCTTTCACATTTCCAATTACATCTATTGGATTCTCTATATCTAAACTTTCTTTTTGAACTATTATTTTAATAGTCTCAGAATCTTGTGCAAAACCATCAGAAACTTTAAAAGTAATATTATATTCTCCAGATTGATTTTCTAAAGGTATCCATCTAAATAATCTCTCAATTCCATAAAATCTAGAACCTAAGGGCAAATTCTCTGCAGAATAATTTAATGAATCATTATTTGCATCTACAGCAGAAATAGTAAATTCAAGTAATTTTCCAGTTTTAATTTCTTTATCTCCAATTTCTACAAGAACTGGAACAGCATTACCACCACCCCCCCCCCCCCCACCACCCCCCCCCCCACCCCCCCCCCCCCCCCCCACCACATCCCCATTTCCTCCCCCC
>CAZGSA010000158.1:0-1573 GCA_964528215.1 Candidatus Woesearchaeota archaeon | reverse complement strand
AACGAAAAACCACCAACAGAATATGACGATGTTCATACTATAGAAAATCAACCAAATATAACGATAACTTCACCAACAAATAATAGTTTAATCAATAATCAGAATATAACCATTAACACGCAAGTTAGTGCAAATTTAATTATTAAACAAGTTGATTTCTTTCTTAATAATCAATTAATTGGAACAGATAGAACCTCTCCATATTCTATCACATTTAACCCAGTCTCTTATTTACTCCCTCAAACCAAACAAACAATTAAAGCACGAGCTTATGATAATGTACTAAACCACCAAGAAGACGAAGTCGTTATCAGAAAAAGTAATTAATTTATAAAATTTAGAGAAACAAAAAAGGCAAGAGATGTTCTGTCTCCTGCCTTGTTTTTATGATGCCCTCTCTCTTTGTTGCTTTCTTTCTTCTCTGACCCCAAAAAATAAAGTCGCAAAGAGAGAAACAAACATAATAACCAGGCACGATATTTCCCATATCCTTTTACTTAGTATTGACTCAAACTCTGCTTGAGGCATCCAAATAAATAACATAGGTAATATTATAAATGGCATAAAACCCCAGAGGATAAGCATAGGATCACTAAACCAGCGATTCATAAACCTTTCCGTCTGTGGGTCGGACGAGATTGCCATTAATATAGATAACCCCTTTGTAATCTCTATCATATCAAATCCTCTCTTTCTATTTTTATTGTGCTATAAAAGATAGTAACAGATTATTTAGAATCTGTCAATACCTACACTTTTTCAACCATACCTTAATGGTAATACTCTTGTTTTTTAGTAGTTACTTTATCAGATGACAGAATAACTTTATTTAGAAGGTTTAGAAACTTTTTTTTGGTTGGTTTTTTAGTCATTATTTTTTAGATTTTTTTCTTGATTCCCAATACTCATCACGGATAATCCAAGAAGCAACCAAAGAAATAGACCCTAACTCTATTTCTTTAGGATTATTTAAAACATATTCTTTTAGACCATTAAATCTCTCATCATTTTCATTAACATATAAAACATAAAAAGCAGATTTTTCAATATCGTAAAGTGTTTTTGGATTTTCTTTATCAATCCAACTAAATATTTCATTTTTAATATCTTTATAAATTTTATTCCAACCACTTTCCTTTAATAGTTTTTTACCAGTTTCATTGGGTTGAGATGGGCTTTTTTTAAAACCTAAATTTAAATCCAAACGAGCTAAAAAATCTTTAGTAATTTTAGCATCAAGTTCATTCGTTCTTCTAATTACCTTTTCAATTTTTATTGAATCATAGAAAATCATATAAACAAAATTATTAAAAACTTTAATTTTTAATCTATTTTTGGCAAGATAACTATTAAAAGTAATTATTAATATTTAGTGGTTTAATTTTTAAATCAAAAATACCCACATAAGAAGGTATTTTTTATTAACAGAAAACCCACCGAAGTAGATTTTCTATTGGTGGGTTTAATTTTTTGTTTTCTTAATCTATTTCTCTTTCTTCAAGAGAAGCGATATAATTTTCTACTATACCTTGTAATTCCTCAGATAAATATCCCAACATATTTTGATTCTCGC
>CAZGSA010000157.1:0-1577 GCA_964528215.1 Candidatus Woesearchaeota archaeon | reverse complement strand
TTCTTTCTGCAGCCTTGTGCCTTGTTCCTGTTTCATTAGTAAGAATCTTACTATCAGGCACAAGTAAAACATTCGCGAACAATATTCTTTTTAAATCATGAGAAATTATAATGGCTCCATCCATCTTAGCAAGCTCTGCTAATCTTTTAGAAGTAAACTTAGAATTAATCCTAAATCCTCCTTGAAAAACATTTCCAGAATTATTATTCTCAATCAAAATCAAAGCACCCTTCCCAGCTAAAACAATATCATTTAAAGCCTCACGCAAAGCAGTTCCAGAACTAACTTTTTTCAAAATCTCTAATTTACTTAATTTTCTCTCTTGGGGAGGAGCAATAACTAACTCTGTTTCAATATCTCTAGATTCATTATTTTTTGAATTAACTTTCTCATTCTCCATTTTTGTTCTTAAATAAAAATAAACCTATATAAATCTTTAGGCTTTTCCTAATTTTATCTTCGTAATTTAAGATTATAATTCTACTAGCTTGTTTTATTTTTAAATTATACAAGAGATTCATTACCAATATTTTTTATCAACTGAATACAAATAATCTATTAATTATAAGGATTATTATGATTAAACACAATAAACCCTATGCCTTCTCAGAATAAAAATATCCATAATCTTGTTTATTACCTTCCCATTCAACAAAATTAGATTCATCCATTGTATTAATATCATTTGCTTTAACTTTATATTGTGAGATTGTATAAAGAATATCATTTATATACAAGGTCCTATGAATAGCAGTCTGATAATTTCCATAATAAAATCTTCCTTGTTTTTCTAATTCTGTCTCATTATCATGGCTAATCTTTCCCCTTAAACTTAAATTATTTTTATCAATATTCAAGACATAAGCCCCTTGCCAAACAAAATCACCATAAGCATTATCCGGAATCTCTCCTTCCTCATTCATATACTTACTTTCATTAATTTTATGTAATCTTATTGGAATCACTAATAATTGTTTTTCTCTATCAAATAAAAAAGCCTTATGTTCATAAAGGACATCACTATCTGTCCCCCTATCTCCAATAATAAAATTAGATTTTTCAATAGGATTCTCAACATCTGAAACATCAAACAAACTTATTTTAATTCCCTGATACCATGCGAAATCAGCACTAGCTTCAACAGTATTTTTACCAATCCCAATAATATGATTTTCATCGTATGGATGTAGATAATCAGAATATCCAGGAATCTTTAAATAACCTAAAACTTCTGGTTTTCTAGGATTTGACAAATCAATTACATAAAAAGGGTCTGTATTTCTAAAAGTGACTAAATAAGCCCTCTTGCCTAAAAATCTAGAAGAATAAATTCTTTCTCCAGGAGCCAGGTCTTCTACACTTCCAACAATTTCAAGATTTTCATCTAAAACATAAAGATGATTTAAACTAGTTCCCCCTCCAAACCCTTGTGTAGTAGTAGCAATTCTAAAATATCCTCCATATTGTGAACCAATATTGTCTGTCCCAACATCATATGAAAGTCCTTGTTTTATTCTAATCTCTTTAATTAATTTTCCGCCAATTCCCTTGTCAAGAATTGAATCAATTATTGCAAG
>CAZGSA010000156.1:0-1581 GCA_964528215.1 Candidatus Woesearchaeota archaeon | reverse complement strand
ATTAAATGTCTCAACCAAGGCCACTAAAGTAACATTATTAAATGTCTAAATGCGGCTATCTCCAGCGACAATATTTCAGAAACAGCTAGAAAGTATAATCTAGGGACTAATTTATTGTGTCTATGGAAAAAACAATTATTAGAAAGAGGAACTTCTGTTTTTGATAAGTCTCCCGATCAGAGTGTTAATGAATTAAAAGCTAAAGTTTCTAGATTAGAGCAAATGATAGGCAAAAAGGAGATAGAGTTAAATTTGCTAAAAAATTTTTCAGATTTTTACTCGTCCCGAAGAGACACATAGTGGAATTTGCCAGAGAACAGGTTAAAAACTCCAATTTCAGCATTAATCGTATTTGTTCTCTCTGTGGCCTATCTAAAAATACTTTCCATAACTTTAAAGATAAAGATGATAGATTTATTGATAAATATCAGCACCTTAAAACAAAGATTAGTAAAATAATCAAAGATAATAGTTTCTATGGGATTAAGAGGATAAAGCAAGCCCTAGAAGATGATTATAGCACCAAGATAGGAAGAGATGCCTTGGCTAGATTATTGGTATTATGGGGCTTAAGTATTAGAAGAAAGATAAAGAAGAGAAAAAGAAGTGTTATTGATGAAATATTGAGATTTTTAGCTGACAAAGCTAATTTATTAGCCAAAACCAAGATAGATTCTCCCTTTAAGGCTATTAGCTCAGATATATCTGAAATAATATATAATCATGGTAAAGACAAGGCCTATTTAGCGGTTCATAAAGATGTTTTTGGGCAATTAATTTATGGGTATTATTTGTCTCTAAATATGGAGACTAAAATAGTTATTAATTCTTTTAAAATGAGCCTTAAAGTCATCCAGAGATTATTAGGAAAAAGTAAGGAAGAAATAATAGTTCATCAGGATAGAGGGACTCAATATACTAGTTATGATTATGTTGATACGGTTTTAAAGAATAATCTAATTCTCTCTTATTCCAAACCTGGTACTCCTACGGATAATCCTGGACAAGAATCTTTCTTTGGTAGATTAAAGGATGAGTCTAGAGATGAGTTCTTGGAAGTTGAAAATTTTAAAGAGTTAAAAAAAATAGTTAAAAAGAAGATTGATTATTACAACAAAAAAAGACTACATACTAGTCTTAATCTTCAATCTCCTAAAAAGTTCACTTTAAATTTTATTAAAAATCTTTCCAAATAATTTGCCTATTTAGTGGTTCAGTTTATCCAGGGAGGTTCAATATTAAACTTTTCCTCTTGGAATAATGTCGATTTGTTCAGACTATAGCCTGACAATTCTCCAATCTTTTTTACTAAAACTATTTTAGCAGGACTGGTATTTAAGTCTCTATTCTTATACGATATTGCCCCCGAAAAAAAATCGGCAAATTGAATTAATTCAATCTCGTTGGATTTTACTATTTGTATTTTTTCGATTTTTTTTCTATCAAAATCATAATTTTTATTGCATAAAACTTTATGCAACTTTTCTATTTTTTCACCTCCGTTTGTGTCTTTTATATCTAAATATATTTTGTATCTAAAATTTGGATTAAAAATTGCTTTTAACAAATCAAAATAGATTT
>CAZGSA010000155.1:0-1610 GCA_964528215.1 Candidatus Woesearchaeota archaeon | reverse complement strand
GTGTGGGGTGTGTTATTAATAATAATGAAGTAATTGAATTTATTTTAAATATCTGGCTGATAAATGCACTAAACCATAGATCAGCATAGTGATAAAATGATGTACCATCGTATATGTTATCAAAAATTATATAATAATTAAATAGATTCTCATTTCCATATTTGTTGAGAGTTTCAATAATATGATGATAATGAATTATATCAAAAAATGGTACAGAATAAATATATTCGTTATTGTTTATGAAGATGAGGTTTTCATATGAATAAATAAATATCAAAGAGAAAGATGAAATTAGGATTAGCTTTATATTGGGTAATTTAAAGTCTATTTTAGAGATTGAGAAGTTATACTTTTTATTTCCGAAAATGTATAATTCTAATAATAAGATTATTAAAAGTATAATATTTAAAACATTGATGGTATAGAAACTTGTTTTAATAATTGAATACAGGGTAATTATAAAAAAAAAGCCAATTAAAATATAAATAAAAATTTTAAAGAAAGGTTTTTGTTTATTTATATCTTTATATAAAAAGTTACTAATAACTTGACCAGAAAAATATAAAGTAATTATTGTTATAGATAGAATAAGTAAGTACTTAAAGTAGGAAAAAATAAGTAACATTTATAGGGATTTTTGTCTGTTTGTAAAAAGTGGTTTTCTACCATACTTATCTAAATTCTTTATCATCTCCTTTCGGCTGGTGTGCTTATAAAAATCAAGATATACTTTATCTCCGATGGGGTTTTTAGTTACAGGACTAAAAATTATAAGGGCATTTAAAAGCATACCCAAAATAAATGATACAATAATAAATTTTTTTATTTTCAAATCCTTAATAATAGTATTAAAAACACGTGATATGTATAAACAATAAAAACCGGTTGATAAATTCTTGCAATCCAGTCTCCTCTCATTTGATATCCTGTATATTTAGGAGCTAGATGATTAAATAAAAATATTAATAAGGTAACAAATAATAGCGTTCCTTCAATAAGATTTAATCTCATGTGATATTTAAAATGCCCAATTAAATAAAAAAGAATAAAAAGTGATGGCAGGACATAAAAATTTGATTTTAAAAAAATATGTCCTAAAATTATCAAAAAATTATTCTGATACAGCACATATCTCAACCACTCATAAATCCAATTCCAATCAGTGATATTATTAAAAATTTGAAAATATGAATTTATAATAACTGAATATATATTTGAGCTGTCATTTTTGAACTCAATTTCAAGAAAATAACTTAATATAAGGTTTAATATAACAGATGGCAATACCATTAAAATGATAGCCAATGGTATAATAATGTATTTTCTTTTTATGAAGAGTATAATAAGGGCAGCAGGCAAAAAGAAAGAAATTAAATCGTATCCGGTAAAGAGTACTCCCATAAGAAAAAAATATAAGAAAAACCATTTTATTTTAACTGTATCCTGAATTTTGAAAAGTAATATTGTAGAAAATATGGTAAAAGGTACTATACAGTTATAGGCATAGGGGGTACCAACCCCATACATAATACCGGGGTATAATGATAATAGCCAAGCGCTTATCAAAGAAGATTTATATCCATATTTATTTTTTATAAATCGGATAAAAA
>CAZGSA010000154.1:0-1651 GCA_964528215.1 Candidatus Woesearchaeota archaeon | reverse complement strand
GGTGTGGTGGCACATTGTTTTTTTGATTTTATTGATTATTACTAAGATTACAAGATTTCACCAAAACCAATCAATCTCCAGTGAACATGTATGTTTCTGGCTAAACCTACAGAATCTCCTTTAATTGGAACAATTGGAAGATTTAGTAAAAATTCTTCTTCATTGTTTTTTATATTTATTATTTTCCCAACAGTTAGGGTGGTGTTAATTGAAAGCATAATCATTTCTGTTGTTTTAAAAGGTTCTATTTTGATAGACTTTCCTTTTTCTGCTTCTTCACCAACTAATTCTGTAAATAATATTGATTTTATTTTAATTTTGTCTGAAATTTCTGGGAGTATACCTGGTGTTGAAGCAATATTTCCTGATAAAGAATCTGTTTTTGTTAATATATTATCTAGTTCTGTTTCAAAAGCTAGACTTCCTCCCGGTGTAGCTTGTTTAATTGAGTGGTTTCCCCGAAATATAGAAATTATTTTTGTTTTTATAGGTTTATAGATTATTTGATTAGCCTGTTTTTTTGTTATTCCTGGTTTAATTTCAATTTCATCTCCTATTTTTAATTTTCCTTTTATTAAAACTCCTGCTAAAACTCCTCCATGAAGATTTGAGATTTTTGTTCCAGGTTTATTAATGTCAAAACTTCTTGCTATGAGAAATTTAGGAGTAGATTCTGTGTCTCTTAGAGGTATTTGAATTTCTAAAAGTAGTTGTTTTATCTTGTCTAGATTAATTTCTTGTTGAGCAGAGACAGGTATAATTGGAGCATTTTTTGCAATTGTATTTTCTATAAAATTTTGAATTTCTTTAAAATTTTTTAAAGCATCTTCTTTAGAAACAAGGTCAATTTTATTTTGAATGATAATTATCTTATTAACATTTTTTGCTTGTAATGCCATTAAATGTTCTTTTGTTTGAGGCTTTATTCCTTCATTTGCAGCGATTACAAGAATAGCAGCATCAATTAAAGCTGCTCCTGACAACATTGTTGCCATAAGCATTTCATGTCCTGGACAGTCTATAAAACTAATATATCTCTTTTTATTTGTTTTAGGATTTTCAAGAATTATATCTGCATAACCTAGTTTAATTGTTATTCCTCTTTTTAGTTCTTCTGAATGAGTATCTGCAAATTTACCTGTAATTTTACTAAGTAATGTTGTTTTTCCATGGTCAATATGGCCTACTGTTCCTACATTTAACATTTCAAGTTTTTCAATATCTATTTTATCTTGTTTTGTCATAAGTTTTTTTGATTCTAATGGTTTAATATTTTGGATATTATAAAAATTACAATAACAGAGGGTTTTTAAGAGTGTTGGTTTGAAGTGTTGTTAATATTTTTAGAGTCATTAGTTTATTGAGTTAAAAGAAATGTTCTGGATTTTATAAATTATTAATTGATAAGAAATCTATATTCTTCATAGGATGGTAATAATCTGTCACTATTTTAATGAATATAGGGGGTTAGGAAGGGAATGGTGTAGTTTAACTATGATTAAAAATCCTAGAGAATTTCACAATCTAAGTGCAGAAGGTATTTTATGAATATAGAGATATTTAGAGAAGTTTTAGATTTTAGGATGTTAAAAGTATCGTACCTGGTAACCAATTATACTAAATAACTCTTCATAGCTTGTAAGAGAGGTTT
>CAZGSA010000153.1:0-1661 GCA_964528215.1 Candidatus Woesearchaeota archaeon | reverse complement strand
AATCTTAGATCTCCTGAACCTAAATATTTAGGGGAGGAAATTAATGAGGGACATATACTTGATAATCTACATGAAGAAGATGGATTATTTATAGATAGTATAAAAGATATAACTTATGCTGGATTGTTACTTGAGAAACTTGCTGCTGCAAAAGCAAAAAATCAGTTGCCTCATGTTTACATAAGTGTAACAGATTCTATGCTTAAGAGTTTAGGAGAAGGTCCTATAAATAGATTATTAAGTTATTCTGAAGTATATATTGCTAGACTTGAAGAAATTGAATTATTAACTAAGATTAAAGTTAAAAATGAAATAGATGATCAAGGAAATGTTACTAAATCTGCTTATGATAATTTACATGAAACTATGCATTATGTAGAAAGTAAAATGAGGCCTGATAGTAATCATGGAACACGTAAACCTAGAGTGTATGTAACAAATGATGCTGGAGGAGCGTATGTTCACGATAGAGAAGATAATGTTTGTTATCATCCTGTTGCTAAGTTATCTGATCCATTAGGAGCTAAAGTTGTGAATACTAGTGGATGCGGAGATGGTTTTGCCGCAGTAGCTGCTTATTTAGAATTATTAAGAACAAATGGATTAATTTATTTGAAAACAAATCAGATATTAGGTTATGCAAGTATTGCTGGACAAATAAATGCTCATTTACCTACAACTTGTGGAGATGAAATGGCAAATCCAGGAAGGATTAATAATTTCTTAAGATATAATCCAGAAGTAAGAGAGATTAGGAAATATAATGGATTTAATTTTGGAGAAAATTGTGAAGCTTTGCCTGATATGGAGATGATATAAAATGGTATTAGTAAATATGAAATTAATGTTGGAAAAGGCAGAGCAAGGAGGTTATGCTGTTCCTGCTTTTAATATCAATAATGATATACAAGCACAATCTATATTTCAGGCAGCTTATGAATTAAAGAGTCCTTTTATTATACAAGCATCAAAAGGGGCTTGTGGATTTCAAGGGTGGAAAGGAGATGATAAAGATGTTATTCTTAGGGGAGCTAGAAGAATAAAAAATATTGCAGAGATGGTTGCAGTAGATTATCCTGGATTAGATTATGTATTACATTTAGATCATGGTCCTAATTTTGAAGTTGTAAAATCATGTATTGATGCTGGATTTAGTTCTGTGATGATAGATGGTTCTGAACTTTCATTAGAAGAAAATATTTTATTGACTAAAAAAGTTGTTGAATATGCACATAATAAAGATGTTACAGTTGAAGGAGAGTTAGGAACATTAGGTGGAATGAGTCATTCTGGTGGAGCAGGAACGATAGAATATACTAATCATTTAGATGTTGTTAGATTTGTTAGAGAAACAGGAGTTGATGCTTTGGCAATTTGTTGGGGGACTAGACATGGACCTAATAAATTTTCAGATGGTAAAATGGACTTACGACCTGAAATAATTAAAGGATGTTATGATGCTTTGAAAAAAGAAGGCCTTATTTGTTATTTAGTTTCACATGGTTCTTCAACTGTTCCTCAAAAGTATGTTGAACAAATAAATCAGCATTTAGGTTATGTTGTTTCTAGTGGTGTTCCTGTATCTAAAATTGAAGAAGCCATAAAAAATGGTGCTAGAAAAATAAATACAAATAGCGAGATGAATGTAAAAGACTTAGCTA
>CAZGSA010000152.1:834-1670 GCA_964528215.1 Candidatus Woesearchaeota archaeon | reverse complement strand
TAATCTGGGTTTGTTGGATATAAAAAATCTTTTGAATTAATCCAATCTGTTTCACCTTCAATTCTAGATATAAAATAATAATCTCCTCCTTCTAAATCTCCACTTCCCTGATCTTTACCTGCATCCCATACTACAAAATCTTTTGTTGTTCCTGTTGCAATCTTCTTATCAAACCACCACTCCCTATTTTTATAAATTTTATATTCAATATATTTTCCTGTTAAACCATTTCCTACAAAAGTTAATCTAACATCATCACTTAAATCTGCTTGATTTATTTTATCTCCAATCATATTTGTCCAATAAATTTCTGACAAATCTATACCACTGCTTTCTTTTTTACAGCAGACTTTTTTCTCATAATTATTTTCATCATATTTTTCAATATGAGCATTGGTATCACTAGATAATCTTGCAATAACTCTTTCATTAGAATCAACACAATCTCCACTTCCAACCTCACTATGGCATTGCAAATCACCAAAACAAACATTATTGCCATAATTATTTAATTCTGGAATCTCTGCATGAGCATTTGTTATTCCAGATAATCCAATTATTTTATTGCTATTACCAAGACTGCAATCATGAGGATTTGTTCCTACATAATCTTGCCCAAAGATTTCATCATAACAAATTTCTGTAGTATAAGAAGAATCATCCCATAAACCTCCATGTGAATTTGTATTTGAATATAACCTCAAGATTATGTTATCTTCTTCACAACAACTATTAAAATCTTCACTATTTTCACAAATTCCATTTCCACATAAACTAGGTGTGCTCACACACTGCCCATTTGAATTACAACTCTCTCCAACACTGCAGGTTCCACA
>CAZGSA010000152.1:0-734 GCA_964528215.1 Candidatus Woesearchaeota archaeon | reverse complement strand
GCTTCCACCACACCCATTATCACCACATTCTTTTCCAGAACAATCAGGAACACAACCACTAACACACTGCCCATTTGAATTACAACTCTCTCCAACACTGCAGGTTCCACAGCTTCCACCACACCCATTATCACCACATTCTTTTCCAGAACAATCAGGAACACAAACATTTGTATCATCAACTAAACCTTCAAATTCCATTAAACTAGCTATCAATTTATGTGAAGAGCTTTCAGTAGTGTCTACATAATATACTCGAATATATCTTCCATTTATAGGGGTAAAGATTTTTTGATTCCATGCTAAATCATTACTAGGATTCCAATTACTTACAACAGTGTTCCAGTTTATTGCATCATTAGAAACTTCAATATTTACAATATAAACTTTTGCATACTTTTGCATATAGAGATTTACCCCACTTATACTTTTTATTTCTCCATAATCAAATAGTATCCACTCAGGATAATGTGCTGATCCACCAACATAATTTGCAGTCCAAGGATTAGTAGTTTGAAATTTGTTATCAATAGCAGCACTAGCTCCGCACGTAGGGACACAAGGAGGATATGAACTAGTTGCAGTAGCACTAATTGGAGTAATCCAAGAAGCAGAACTAACAAAACTAATTAGGATAATTATCATCAAGATAAAATAAATACTAAACATAAAACATCTCTTTTTATACATAATAATTAAATAGAAAACAAGTTTATAAATATTAACATTTTTTA
>CAZGSA010000151.1:0-1670 GCA_964528215.1 Candidatus Woesearchaeota archaeon | reverse complement strand
ATGATTTTATTCATGAATGTAATACTTTTTATGACTTAAAAGTAACCCTTGTTGAGGCTCAAACTCTGGTCAATATCTATGAAGAGTTTAAGCAATCTAAACTGAATGTATTTCCGGTAACACTTTTTAGACATGGATTGCTTCAAGAGGATGTTATTGTGAAAGCTTTAAAGAAATAATATCACAAAATACTCTAAGAATATTTTGTAAATGTGAAGTTGTGAAGCCTGACCCCGGGAATCTTAGACCCCGGGAATCTTATATAATCTTAATTATAATGAGATAAATTATATTTTAAGTTATGATGCAGAAATTAGAGGCGGGAATCAACTAAATACAGCTATTGTAAATCTTGTACGTAAAATTATAGAAAGTAAGGATAAAGACAAGATTGAAGAATATGAATGCCAAATTGACCAGATGGTTTACAAATTATATGACTTAACCGACGAGGAAATTGAAATTATTGAAAAGTCAACAAATATAAGGAGATTAAATTGATGGAAACAAATCAGCATATTAACGAAGGGGGAAAATTTTATAAGAACTTTATAAATTCCTTGTTAGAAAATAAACTAATCTTTCTTTGTAATGGTAAAGACAAACTTAATGAATTAAAGAGTTCCCTTTCCGAAATTGGTATAAAAGAAGCTTCGGATATTGAAACTGTTTATGAGAAACAATCTAAAAAAGTAAGCCAGACAATTGATAAGTTTTATCTCTATTCTAATGCATTTTTCCAAGAACTTCTAAAAATAAATAACTTCTCTTTTCTTACAGGTGCAGGAGCATCTATACCTTTTGGCTCTGAATCCATCAGAGACATTTCCAAATTAGAGATTGACCTAAACGGAAACTTAAAAAAACTCTATAACGATATGAAAGGCCTTTTCTTAGATGCGAATGAAAGCAAAGATTTCGAATCTTTCCTTGGGTTTCTATTCAATATTTTGACCTTATTGCCTTACAAGAAGGGGTTATTTGACTTTAAAATCGCAGATGTTGAGAATATACGCAACCTGATTTCTGAGATAAAAAAACAATTTGTAGAAAAATATTGTAACCCGCCTTATTCTGATAAAATTATAGAAGGATATAAAAAAGATAATCCATTTGAAATCCACCAAAAACTTATAAGAAAAATTCTGGTACGCTCTTTTCCTTTAAGAAGACCTAATATTTTTACTCTTAACTATGACTTAATGTTTGAAAAAGCGATGGATAAAATGGGAATAGTATATGTTGATGGATTTGTAGGAACTAGTGAGAGAATTTTTAAACCCGAATCTTTTAATTTTGATTTTTATTATCCTGCGACAACTACAGAAGGTAAAGTAAATAGACTTGAAAGGGTAATTCATCTCTATAAACTTCATGGTTCAATAGATTGGATAAAAGTTCAGAGCACCCCTTTTAATATTATGGGTATAGTAAAAAAATCTCCTGAGGTGTTGAAGAAAGATGAGTTTTTAGACCTGTTAGTTTATCCAAGTCCAATGAAAGAAGGGGAAACAATAGGATTTCCATATTCTGAGGTTTTTCGGAGGTTCGCAGATGTTATTCAACAACCTCAAAGTGTTTTAATAACTTTGGGTTACAGTTTTGGAGACGAGCATATAAATAGGATAATATATGAATCTTTCTCCATACCTTCTTTTAATCTGGTTATT
>CAZGSA010000150.1:0-1672 GCA_964528215.1 Candidatus Woesearchaeota archaeon | reverse complement strand
TTAAAGCAACAGATTGTATTATTGTTGCTAATCCTGTTAAAACTCCTGATGGTTTAAGAAGTATGAAGAGACTTATTCAGTTAACAGAGGTTAGAAAACATTGGACTAAAGATCCTGAAGAAGAAGGAGGATTTGTTGATCTTGTTAAATATAATGTTGAAAAAGACGAGTTAGAACCAACAGAAGAGTTAATTAATGGAGATTCAGAGATTATTAAGAATATTGCTGCAGGAGTTAAGGGTTGGGCAGGTAATTGGGATGCTGTTTATGATAATATTTTATTAAGGGCAAAGATAAAACAAGAATTAGTAGATGTCAGCAAAAAACTGAATGTTTTGGATATTTTAGAAGCTAGATTTAATGGTTTAAGTAATAATATGTTTCATCAATTTTCACAAGAAGTTAGTGAGGAAATTGGATTGCCCTTAAGTAATCGGGTTTTTCCAATGTGGCAGGAATGGCTGATGAAGGAAATTAAGAAGAAGAAGTTTTGATTTTTATTCTGAGAGGAGTTTTAGGGTTATGCAGATATAGAAAGAATTTGTCCAGAGGAGAGTTTTAAAAAAATATTAGCTATTAATAGATTTATAATTGTTTTATTATTAATCTCAAGGACTTATGTTGGTTTTGAGTTGGATTGAGAAGATTAACATTAAGTTTATTAATTCTTATAATTAATAGGTTAGGGGTTTGAGCTATACAAATAAGATTCTATAAATAGTTTTATAATATCTAGAAGTTTTATTAAATTATAAAAAGAGATGATTGAAAATGGATATGGATAAAGTTTTTAAAAAATCTTTAAGCAAAACAGGATTTTAAAATGGATGTAAATGAGGTTTTAAAAAAATATTCTAAAAAGATTGGGCAAGAGGTAGGAGGTTATAACTCTGTTAATTCTTCTAAACTTGGAGGAGGCATTGAAAATGTTTCAGAAAATTACAGGCAATTTAAGCAGGATATGATGCCAGAATTATCTAGATATGAACGAGGGGTTAAAAGTTTGGGAAATTTTATTAAGATTAAAGTTGCTAAAAAAGATAGTGTTAAGATTCAGAGAAATTTAACTATTGCTCATCTGGAAGTTACTCCTTCAGAAGTTGTAGGATTTGCAATTACAAGCTTTATACTTGTTTTTTTAACAGGTATTTTGCTAAGTATTGGAATCTGGTTTTTATCTGGCACTCTTAGTCTTTCTAGTTTCCCATTTTTATTTTTATTTCTTGTTTTGATTAGTGGTTTTTTCTTAGCTTATTATTTTTATACAATGCCTGCACGTTTGGCTGTTAGATGGAAATTAAAGGCTAGTAGTCAGATGGTTCCTGCAATTTTATATACTGTGATTTATATGAAACATACTAGTAATTTGGAAAGGGCTATTGGTTTTGTTAGTCAGCATGTAGAATCTCCTCTTGATTTAGATTTAAAAAAGGTTTTATGGAATGTTGAAACTGGAAGACATTCTTCTATTAAAGACAGTCTTGACGAATATCTTGATTTTTGGAGAGATACTAATATGGAATTTGTAGAGAGTTTTCATTTGATTGAGAGTAGTTTATTTGAGCCAAGTGAGACTAGAAGAATAGAGATTTTAGAGAGAGCTTTGAAGGTTATTTTGGACGGTGTTTATGATAAAATGTTAAGATATACTCATTCAATAAAATCTCCTTTA
>CAZGSA010000149.1:0-1691 GCA_964528215.1 Candidatus Woesearchaeota archaeon | reverse complement strand
AGATCTTTCAATAAATGTTAAAAATAGTGGAAGTGCATTTTTAAATAATTGCAGATTAATTCTTAAGGGGGATATTGTTCAATGGTTTTATTCAACCCAGGTTGAAGGAATCGCTCCTGG
Source organism: Candidatus Woesearchaeota archaeon (assembly GCA_964528215.1). Taxonomy (GTDB): domain Archaea; phylum Nanobdellota; class Nanobdellia; order Pacearchaeales; family GW2011-AR1; genus ARS1285. The sequence continues at coordinate 1,571 of CAZGSA010000149.1, read as the reverse complement.
GCAGAATATTAATTTTGATTTTGATTTAAACATTCCCCAAGAAACAGAATCTGGAGATTATTTTGTAGAACTAGAAATAAATTGCGATGAATCTTCAGAATCTCAGGAAATTATTGTTAGTATACCTCAACCATTAAAGATACTTAATGTTAAAGAAATTGTTCAATATGAAGAAGGTTTAAATCTTTCTTATGTTTTTGATTCTTCTAATATTATTGGAGAAGAGGTTGTTGTGGAGATTTGGATTATTGATGAAGAAGGTTATGAGGTTGGAAGGTTTAATGATATTTTTTCAATAAACAAAGATGGGTTGATTGAAAGAAATTTTTTAATAAAATTACCAAAAGATATGGCCGGCGTTTATTCTGTTTATTTTGCATTAAGTTCTGATTTATCTAATTTTGTTAGAGAATCTGTTATTTTAGGTAATCCTAGTGGAACTAGTTTTGCTATTTTTGGAGATGGTGGAAATAAAATTCTTGGGGATATTGTTTTTGCAGTAATTGTCATAGGAATAATTATTTTCTTTGTTTTAAAACATAGGCATAATAAGAAATCTGGAAAAAAGCATAAACATGGGGAAAAAAAGGAAAAGCCTAAAAATAAAAAATTGCTGAGTAAGAAACAAGAAGGATATTTTTTCTTTGGTGGAAAGAATTAATTGAATTTGTAATTTGTTTATTTTGAGTTTTTTAGTTTATTGAGTAAATTTTGATTTAATTTTTTTAATACTTAAAAATTTAGATTATATAGATGAAAAGTTTAAATGAGTATTTGAATCTCTTAAATTTAGTTATTATTTCGGAGGTATTAGATTATTTATACAAAACCATAGTTTTAAATATCAAATTTCTGTTATTTTTTTATTAGAATGTCCTGCTCCCGTAGCTCAGCTGGATAGAGCACTTGCCTTCTAATAATGAAGGTTCTTCCTAATAGGAGAAAGCAAGGGGTCGCAGGTTCGAATCCTGTCGGGGGCATTTAGAAATGCACGGGTCGCATAGTGGTTTTGCACGGGATTGCAGATCCTGTCACCTGGGTTCAATTCCCAGCCCGTGCTTTTTTGTTTTATTTGTTTTTGGAATCGAAGATTTATTCTATAGCCACTACAGAAACATTTATAAACTATTTTGTAGTTAGTAATTTATATTTAAATCAGTCTAGTAAATCCACATTCTTCAGGATGTGGTATCAGTAATGTTACTCAAGCTAAGCTTTAGAGAGAGTAGTTTAAGCTGTCCCTTTGAAAAAGTTAATAAAGGAAACTTACACATTTATGTGTGGGAGGATGTCATTTTATTTAGGATAAAAAGAAGATGTATATTGTAAAAAAAATTATTAATGGAAAAGATTATTATTATCTTAGAAAAAGTGTTAGAGAGGGCAGCAAGGTTACTAGTAAAAATGTTGCTTATTTAGGCAAAGATAAAGAAGAAGCTGAGAAAAGGGCTAAGGAAATCGTTGATTCTGGAAAGGGTGTGCATGATAAACAAGATAGGAATGAGGATTCTAATAAGCAGGAAATTATTAATATGAATGAGAAGGGACTAAGTATTGAAGAGCTTCCTAAT
>CAZGSA010000148.1:0-1704 GCA_964528215.1 Candidatus Woesearchaeota archaeon | reverse complement strand
AAAAAACCGAAAAAAAGATAAAAAAAAACAGAAAAAAAAAGAAAAAGAAAAAGAAAAAGAAAAACAGGTTAAATCAATTAAACAATCAGATGAATATCTTGAAGATTTAAAAAAACAAAAAAAAATAGAAGAGCAAAAAGACATGATTCAACAGGAGATACAAAATTTAAAACAAATGATTGACTTTAAATTCCTGACAAATATTTATCATTCTCTTGAAAAACAAATGAATATTATTAAAGAGCATCAATCAAACTTTCAAATAGCTTTTAAGAAAAATAATCAGGAACTTTTAAATCTTATTGCAGATACAAATGTAGATGATAGTTATATGGATAAACAAAAAATAATTGATAAGATAAATCAGATTAATAAAAATAAAGGGCAAATAAAACAAGATGAGCAAAATTCTGAATTTAACCAGCTTAAAGAGGTAATAGCCCTTGAAAGAGAGATAAAATCCGGAAATCAGGAGATAGAAAACTTAAATCATGAAAAAGATAAAGAACAGAAAAAATTTGAAAAGCAACAATTAATCAGGCAAGAATTAATAAATGGGTTAAAACAAGAACTTATCAAGATTGGATTAGAATTAGGGTAATGTAACAAAATGATTAAATTCTATGAAATAAGATTATAAATCATAGTGGCATGTTAGAATATTAAGATATCAATACTCAATAATAGTTCTGTTTAACTCATCTAAAGCAATACTATTAACTCCTTTAATTATATAATTACTTTCTAATGCAAATCCAAGGTTTTCTCCCATAACTTTAAAATTATTAATTCCAATAACTCTTCCATTTGTATTGATTAAAGGCCCTCCAGAATTTCCAGGGTTTAGTGCTGCATCTGTCTGAATATAAATAGGAAGTCCGTTATCCCCTTCTCTATCTATTGCAGAAATAATCCCTTCTGTTACACTAAAACTTAATCCAAGAGGATTTCCAATTGCAATTACTTTTTCTCCAACAATAATGTCATTAGAATCATCAAATCTTAAAAAATTATCTCCTTCATCTTCAATTTTTAACAAAGCAACATCTAATGTAGAATTATATCCAATCAATCCAATTCTTCTGGTTTTCTGGTCAGAGGTTATTGCCACAGCAGATTTTGCACCTGTTAAAACATGAGCATTTGTCACAGCAAAACCCTCATCATCAATAATAAATCCAGTTCCCTGCGAGACATCTGTTCTTATTGTAACCACAGATTTAACAGAACTGCTGATTAATCCAGAAAAATCTGCACTGGTTTTAGCCTGTATACTTCCTATTTCTTGTTTTAACCCTGTTTCACTCTCTAATAATTTTTTAGTTAATTCATTTATTTTATTTTGAATGTCTGCACTTTCTTTTTCAATTTTTTCACTAACTCTTGTTTCTAAAGAAGATTCACTAAGGGCAACTTCCTTAGGCATTTCTGTAACCCTATATACTAAATATCCAATAACAATTGTCTGGAATAACATTAATATAACAATTAGGGTTATAAACAGATTAAATACTGAAAATTTTTTTTGATAATCTCTATTCACAACCTTTTCAATTCTTTTTTTCACCATATTTTTTAAAAGATTTAATTATATATAAATCTAATTAATAACAGATATACTCCTAACACTTAATATAAACATCAATAAATTAACTTAGGGGTATCTTATTTAATAGATATAAATAAGCTCAGAACAAATATAAA
>CAZGSA010000147.1:0-1712 GCA_964528215.1 Candidatus Woesearchaeota archaeon | reverse complement strand
TGTTTGAGATTTATTATAGGCAGACCATTTTTGAGAATATTGTTTTATGTTTATTCCTCTTGTTTCTGTTATCTTACCTTCTTCATCAATCTGTCTTTTAATATAAAGTTCTACTGCGAAAATGTGTTTGCATTTTCCTTTTCTTAATTGACAATCTGGACAAGTGCATTTTGGCTCGTGTCCGTTAAAACTTACTTTATATGCTTTAAATGAAGTTTGAGAGCCAACAACCCAATAGTTATCTTTCTGTCTTATTCTTCCATTCTCAAAGATTAACTTCCCTCGTTCTTCTCGATTAAGTTTTCTTATATCTGTTGTTTGTATTTGATTATTTACTTTTATCATCTTACTTATATAAGGAATAACTACTATATAAACCTTTCTATTTCTTACTTTTATAAGTAGTTCTTATATAATACCGACGGAGAAAAGTTTAATTTATATAAACTACTTTAATGAAATATGTTTTTATTAACTATTTTTATATTAGGAAGATTTAAATAGTAGAAAGATTTAAATTTAGTATGACTGATAAGTATATATTGAAAATAGAGGTTAATGCTTTTGAGTGTCAGAGGTGTGGGCATATATGGATACCAAGAGTAAATATGCAAGAATTAAAGAACAAAGTTAAAGAAGAGCCAATGATATGTCCTTCTTGTAAAACTCCTTATTGGCGAACTAAGAGAAAGAATAAGAAAAATAAAGAGGTGAAAAAATGAAAAACTTATTTTGTGAAAAGAAAAATTTGAATAATGAAGATAGTGTTGAAAAATTATTTTTAGATAGATTAATAAAAAAATTAAATTTCAAGGACAACGATATTAAAACTAAACAATCTATTAAACAATTAACTATAAGTCAAGGTAGAAGAAAAGAAGCATATAAACCAGATTATGTTTTATATAAAAATAATAAACCTTGTATGATTATTGAAGCAAAAGCAACTAATGAGAATGTAGATGAATTTATCAATCAAGGGAGTAGTTATTGTTTCCTAATTAATCAGACATTTAAGGGAGATAAACCAATAAAATTTTTCATTATGTCTAATGGTTTAGTAACTAAACTTTTTAAGTGGGATGAAAATAAACCGATACTTACTTTAAAATTTGAGGATTTTTTAGAGAAATCTCCTAAATACAAAAAATTACTAAATTTAATTTCTTTTGAAAATTTAGCAGAAGAAAAAGTTTTAGATGAGTTTAAATTTGAGAAAGTTTCTACCAAAGAGATAGACGGGATATTTAGGGCGTGTCATAATTTAATCTGGAAAAAAGAAACAATCAATCCAACCGACGCCTTCTATGAATTTTGTAAATTATTTTTTATTAAATTAAAACAGGATAAGGATTTACATAATAATTATATCAATAAAGGGCAGTTTCCACCAATAGAAGAATTTAAGTTTTCTGAACAATGGATAAATCAGCAAGGGGCGGTAAATCCAGTTAATTCTATTCTATTTAAAGAAGAATTGTTACCTTTTTTAAAAAAAGAAAGAGAGGATAAAGGAAAGAAAAGAATATTTGAAGATAATGAAAATATTAATCTTCAATCAGCAACAATTAAGGAAGTGGTTAAATTATTGGAAAATGTTGATTTTTATAATATTGATGAAGACCTAAATGGGCGAATGTTTGAAACATTTTTATCGGCTACTGTAAGGGGTAAAGATTTAGGACAATTTTTTACACCGAGAACAGTTGTAA
>CAZGSA010000146.1:0-1763 GCA_964528215.1 Candidatus Woesearchaeota archaeon | reverse complement strand
AGAAAACTTTAAGGGACGCCAAAAACAGGTCCAAATAAGCTCATAAGAGCTCCTAATTTAACACTTTTTAGCTTGAATTAAGGAAAAAGAACCCTTATGTTATTAATAATCTATAATTGATAAATTTATTGTGTTGAAAAATTACATTTTTATTCCTTATACTCTCTAAAATTTCTCTCTAACTGTTCAAAAGAGGAAGGATTATATTTATCGAAACTTTCTTCATCAACATAAACAAAATCATATTTAATCTTTTTCTGCGATTTATTTAAGTCTTCACACCATTGTTTTAATCTTTTAGTTTTTAAAGGAACATCTAAATCCTCTCTTCCTTTTGTTTCAATAATAAATATTTCCTTCTCAGTTTTCTTAACAACAAAATCGGGATAATAATCAGATATATTTCCATCCGAATTTTTATAATCTATTTTAAAATGAACTCCAAAGTAATTTTTTACATAGGAAATGATATCATCACAATTTTCCAAAAATGCTGTAAATCTTAATTCCAAATGGCTATCTCCAACAATACGATTGAAAACACATTTTTTTGGTATGATTGATTGTTGTTGTTTAACAACAAAAGGTCTACATTTACTTATTTTAATATAATTTCTAATCTCAGAATCTCCCCTATCTTGAATGGTCAATTCATTTATTTCTTTTTTAAAAGTTTCAATTATTGTTCTTGTTGCTTCAATCTCTGAAAGATTTCTAAGAAGATTTAAATCATCTAAGTTTGCCTTTTTATCAAATAATTCATTCTGAATAAATGATTTAACTTTTTCATATAAAATATCATAACCACTAACTAATCTTAATTCTTTCATAATACTTTGTGTAAAAAAACCGATAGCTCCTTGATAATTAATTATTGAATTAGTATCTAAAACAGTTTTGTGATGAGTCTCTTCTTTTTCATTATCCTTATTCACAACATATTTAAAAAGAATTTCCTTTTTTTCTTCATCAGAAAATTCTTTCATCTTTACTTTTTTGTGTTTGAATTTTGTAACATCTAACTCGGAGAGATTTTTATATTCCCTAAATATCCTTGGAGTTAAAACCGGAATTTCTATATCTAATTTTTGAATGTCTTTCTTTTTGTTTTCTTGGTCTACTTCAACAACAAGAGGAGTTTTTGCAGGAGTTTTCTCTCCCATTTTTCTTCTTTCTAAGTCTACTCCCTCGTTTTTTATAGACTCAACGAATTCCATAAATGCAGGAGTTCCAACAACGCTAACATATTCTTCTACATCCTGACCACGATACATTCTTCTTAACCCTCTTCCAAGTGTCTGTTCTGGAAGAATATTACTCTTTGCAGAATATGCTCTTAAACCCACAATAGTTGTAACATTTTTTACATCCCATCCTTCTTTTAACATTAAAACTGAAACAATTGCTTTGTATTTACTATCTAAACTATCAATATTATTCGCCGCTTTTCTAAGTTTTTCTAATTCTTCCTTATTTTTTCCTGTTGAGGATTCTGCAATATCTCCATTGTTTTTAGTGTGAATAACTAATACTGCATCTTTTAAATCAGAATATGTTTCTTCAAGATATTTTTTAACTTCATCACAATTTTTAGTATCATCAGTCATAAAAAATAAAACTGCTTTTTTATTTGCCTTTATTTGCTCTTGATAAACTTTCTTCCATTCCTCATAACCTAAATGAATGAAATCCCTATATTTTTCAGTAAAATTTGAACTTTTTATTTCATTTAATTTTGCTCTACTTGCTTCATCTGGAACAAT
>CAZGSA010000145.1:0-1772 GCA_964528215.1 Candidatus Woesearchaeota archaeon | reverse complement strand
TACCCAATTTCCTAAATTTCTGTCGGGTGCAAAAATAATTTTTTTATCTCTTGATATAGAATTCACAACTTTTATGGCATTGCTCGACGTACAAATAATATCTGATATTGTTTTCACAGCAGCAGAAGAATTTATATAAGTAACAACAATATGTTCTGAATATTGTGCTTTAAATTCTTTTAATTGTTCATAACTACAGCTATCTGCTAATGAACATCCTGCCTTCGTATCTGGTAAAATTACCTTTTTTTTAGGTGCTATTATTTTAGCGGTTTCTGCCATAAAATGAACACCACAAAAAACTATTATTTCTGCATTGGTTACTGCTGCTTTTTGAGATAAAACCAAACTATCTCCTATAAAATCTGCAATATCTTGTATTTCTGGTATTTGATAATAATGAGCTAAAATAACAGCATTTTTTTGCTTCTTAATTTTTAATTTTTCTTTTTTTAAATTTAATTTTGATATTTCATTTATGTATCCGTATTTTTCAATATCTCTTTTATGTGATTTCATATTGATATTTTTTCGAGTATGTTTTTTTAATTTATGATGTATTTATTATTATTTAATTATTTTAAAAAAATAAATATAAATATAATGGCTGTTAGTAATCTTAATATCTTTCTATAAATTTTTTCTTTTTTTTATTAACTTTTTTATTAACAATTTTTTAATAACTTAATTTATTGTTTTTTAATAATTTATGTTTTAATGCTATGATATTTTTATTATGTAATTATTAATAAAATTTGACTTATTAACAAATATTTATTGTTAGTAAAATGTCAATTAATTTTTATTAAAAAGAATAAAAATAACTTTGTATATTAAATTTTAGTTTGCTTAAAAATATTTTATTTAATTAATTAATTTTTTTTTAAAAATTTGTAACAAAGTTATAAAGTAATTAACAAATAAATGTTGAAAAATGCTAATTATTTGATTTTTAAAAATTATGTAATAATTGATATATTTGAAATTAATAAAATGAAATGTTATAAACCATTTAATAATAAGTAAATAAAGATTTATTATTAGAAAAATTATTATTAAAATAAAAAAAGTTATTAACACCTATTGTTTTTTTAAAATATAATACCTTAAAAAATGAATAATACAAAAATAGCAATAGCATGCGATCATGCTGGATATATCTATAAAGAAAAAATAAAAAAAATATTTAAAAAAAAATATAACATTATTTTTGAAGATTATGGTGCTTATTCTAAGGATAGTATAGATTATCCTGATGTTGCACACAAATTAGCTAATTCTATTGAAAAAAATATTACTGATAAAGGAATAATTCTTTGTGGCAGTGGCAATGGTGTATGCATGACTGTAAATAAAAATAAATATGTCAGAGCTGCTCTTTGTTGGACAAAAGAAATTGCTAGTTTAGCAAGGCAACACAATGATGCCAATGTATTATGTTTGCCTGCTCGTTTTATTTCTATTGAAGAATGTATTGAAATGGTTGATGTTTTTATAAATACAGTATTTGAAGGAGGAAGGCATTTAAATAGAGTAAAAAAAATCAATAATATACAATAAAAATGTATTAAAATAACTCTTACATTGTATATTAAAAACAAATAATGTTACCAGTTAAATTTTTGGATAAATTTCTTTATGTAGCTTTACCTGTTATAAACGAAGAAGAGTATATTTTAAAATGTTTAGAAGCTATAAAAAATCAAAAATTTAAAAATTATAAGATTTTTATATGTGTCAATCAACCTGATATTTGGTGGAAAATACCAGAA
>CAZGSA010000144.1:0-1791 GCA_964528215.1 Candidatus Woesearchaeota archaeon | reverse complement strand
TTTTTATACATAATAATTAAATAGAAAACAAGTTTATAAATATTAACATTTTTTAGGAGGTATTCTCAATATCTTATAAACTCTGAGTTATGTAGATGAAGACATATGAAAAGTCTAGATAAATATCCTATATAACTTAAAATTATCAAAAGATATAAATGAAATTATATTATCCGATTTGCAAAAGAAGATTTAAATTTATTAATAAATCAAGTTTTATGTCAAAAAGTTTTTAGGATTAGTAGGAGATATAAAGATATCATTAAATTAAGGTTATTAGTATTCAAAAATTAAGAAACTTTAAAATTAACCCTTCATAACAGCAATGGGTTTAAGTTTAGCAACTAAATTGCCAATACCTGCCTTATGACTGACTTCAACGACTTCATCAATATCCTTGTATGCCTCTGGAGCTTCTTCACTAATTCCTTTAAAACTCCCAGCTTCAATATCAATATCTTGTTTTTCTAGTTGTTTTTTAACATCTTCTCCACGAATTGTTTTTCTTGCATTGGTTCTGCTTTCAACTCTCCCAGCCCCATGTGCAGTGCTCCCAAAACTAATCTGTTCTGCTTTATTTGTTCCAACCAAAACATAACTTGAAGTTCCCATACTTCCTGGGATTAAAACTGGTTGTCCGACTTTTTTATAATTTAAAGGTAATTCATTTCTTCCAATACCAAAACTCCTAGTAGCACCTTTTCTTGTAACTAAAATTTTTCTTTTTTCTCCTTTAATAATATGCTCTTCAAATTTAGCAACATTATGACAAACATCATAGACTAATTCTGCCTTAAAATTCGGAAAATAATGTTTTAAATTTTCTCTTATGAGATATGTCATCAATTGCCTGTTTGCAAAAGCAAAATTAGCAGCACAGGACATTGCAGATAAATATCTTTTTCCAAGTTCTGATTTAATAGGGGCATTTACTAATTGTCTGTCTTGCTCAGGCCATTTATATCTATCTTCCATTTTTTGAATATAATCACTTGCAACTTGATGTCCTAATCCTCTAGAACCTGAATGAATCATAATAACTATCTGGTCTTTTTTTAATCCAAATATTTTAGCTATATCTCTATCAAAAATTTCCTCAACAGTTTGAATTTCAATAAAATGATTTCCAGCACCAAGAGTTCCTAATTGTCCAATGCCTCTTTTTTTAGCTCTTTCAGAAACATCATTAGGATTTGCATTAGGTAATCTTCCATTATCTTCACAATTTTCTAAATCTTGTTTAGTTGCATAATTTTTTTCTAAACACCATTCAACTCCTTTTTTTAAAATATCATCTAAATCTTTTTTTGTTATATTAATCTTACCACCTCTTCCAACACCACTTGGAATAGTCCTAAATAAAGAATGTAAAATTCCTTTTTTCTTTTCTTTAATCTCATTTAAATTGAGATTTGTTCTTAATAACCTGATTCCACAATTAATATCAAAACCAACTCCGCCAGGACTTATAACTCCTTTGTCTATATCAAATGCAGCAACACCTCCAATACTATAACCATATCCACAATGAGCATCTGGAAGTGCAATACTAGCTTTAATAATTCCAGGCAACATAGCTACATTTTTAACTTGTTGCAGGGTATTATCTTTTTTAATTAATTGAAGAAGTTTTTCACTGGCAAAAATTCTTCCAGAAACATTCATCTTTCCTGTTTTAGGAATTTCCCACTCAACATCAGATATTTTTTTTAGTTTTACCATATCTCTTAAAAAAATTCTTAACTTTAATTGTTTTCTTTCTTTCTATTTCTCTACAAACTCTGGTTTTAG
>CAZGSA010000143.1:0-1830 GCA_964528215.1 Candidatus Woesearchaeota archaeon | reverse complement strand
GTTTCATAAGGAGTTGAAGATTGTAACTGAGCCCCCACTGGATGAAAACATGAAAAAGTTACTTGCCCAAAGCGTTGATTTTCCAAGGTCATGGACTAGTCCAGATAACGCCTATAATGGACATCTGTTAATTAATATGGAGTAGAAATAATGCTTTCTTTTACAATATTTTTAGCATCATTACTATTTTTATTTTTATTTCTTAACCCATTTGCAAATATTAAAGAAGAAGATACTCATTTAAACAGTATTCATAAAATAATTGTAGATAGTGTTAGTTCAGAAGTTGGAAAACTAAGTATTATTCCTAGTGCTGTGTGTTATGATTTTAATACTGCTGATTATTTTGGAAATTATCTAGAAATATCCTCTGGAGGAAGATATACTATTTATTTTTCAGATGCTTTTCCTTTTTCTAATGCTCCAAATAAAATTGGAGGATGTGCAGAAGCCTATTCTCTTGCAGGTTATACCACTGAAAATATGATTATCTATGAGAAACTTGAGCAATTAAAATTAGATTATGAAAATGATTATATTCTTACTGCTCAAAATCTAGGAATAACAAAAAATTTTATTTTTAATGTCAAAGATGAAATTGGTAATGAGATTGTTCCCCTAACTCCAAATAATCCCAAAGATATTTCTGCAGGCATAGAGGTTAGGGCAACTGAATATCCCATAAGAATAATAGATAAAAATGGCAATATTTATGAATATATATTAAATGTAAGGGCTTGGTAAAAAGATGAAAAAAATGAATCCAATGAAATTAAAAATTTCGAGCATTCATCTTTCAAAAAGAAAGATGAATAAAAAAGCATGGTTGAGAATTGTTGAGGCACTTATTGCAGTCTTAATTGTAGTTGGTTCTGTTTTAGTAATTATGTCTCAACAAAATAAAAATCCAGATATAAGTGAAGATGTTTATAAAAGACAAAAACAAATTCTTGATGTTTTAAGTAAAGATGAGATAGCTAGACAATTAATTCTTGATAAGAATATTCCAAATGTAAAATCTAGGATTGATAAACTAATACCTAGTAATTGGGGTTTTGATATTAATATCTGTGATTTAGATGCTATTTGTGGCGCTTTTGACCCTGTTGGTAATCCTCTTCCAATAGATAGAGAAGTCTATGCCTCAGAAGTTGTTGTTTCTTCTACATTAACTCAATATGGTGATGCAACTCTGCAAAAGCCTCAAAAACTTAGATTTTTTGTCTGGATGAAATAGATTAAACTAATGATTTATATATTAATAATTCTTAAAAAAATAAACTAATTATGTTAAAAAATGAAATATAAATATCTTCCGCATACTGCAGATATAAAATTTCAAGCTTTTGGAAAGGATTTAGAAGAGTGTTTTACAAATGCAGCCTATGCTTTAGTCAATATAATCACTAAAAGCAAGGTAAAATCTGTTGAAAAAAGGAAAATTAGAATTAAGGCAAGAGATAGGGAGAGATTATTATATAATTTTTTAGAAGAATTTCTTTATCTGCTTGATGTTGAAGATTTTTTATTAGCAAAAATTAATAAGATTCAAATTAAAAGCAATATTAAGAGAAAAAATCCCCTAAGATATGAATTAGAATTAATAGTTGAAATTGTAGGGGATAAAAGCAAGAATTATAAAACAGAGGGAGATGTAAAAGCGATTACATATAATAGTATGGAGATAAAACAAGATAATAAAGAGGTTAGATGCCAGGTGGTGGTAGATGTTTGATTCAGAAATATTAAATACTAATAATCTATATAATATTAAGCAAGAGATAATGTTATTGAGGTTTAGAATATGAAATTAGAAAATCTTAAGAATGA
>CAZGSA010000142.1:0-1850 GCA_964528215.1 Candidatus Woesearchaeota archaeon | reverse complement strand
CTGCTATAGGCACTTGTTTTTTAATTCCTTCGGCAACAGCCACTGCTTCTTCACACCCTGTCTCAAGCGGGATGGATTTAATGATTTCATACGTTTGTTTATAATGCGCCACCTTTTCTCTCAAATGGGGGTCTTCTTCCATAAGGGCTTCGAAATCGAGTTTGGCTTTGGAATCAAGTTTACCGGTTACATACATATTTATAAGTAAAAGTTCTTTTTTAGCTAAAATTTCTTTAATTTTATCCAATCCATCCTGATATGAAATAAAATTCTTAGCCAGTTCGTAATCCTCCGAAATAGCTTTACGAAACGCATTCAGCTCTTCCTGGGGAAGCTCTCCTCCAAGATACTGTCTGAAATATTCGGGTGAGTTAAAATTAGTCGTTTTCATATATTAATATAATTTAATATGATATTTTTAATTTGATTAAAATTTTTTAATTCTTTAATTTTTTTTATAGCATTTGATTGCATATTTCTTAAATATTGAACAGAATGATCAGTGCCAAATTTGAGTTTTATAAATTCTTTAATTTCATTATAATTATATCCATAAACCATGTTCATAATTATAACACATTTCTTTTTTTGAGAAAATTTCAAATTATTATTATTAATAATATTAAATAAAAGAAACATAACATCATATCTCATTTTATTTTTTATTATTTCATCAAAACATAAATATGATTCTTTATTATTTATACAAGTAGCACAAAAAACAGATAATGAATAATTTTGTACTGGATTAAATTTATTATTTATGTTTTGATTAGGATCTTTATCAAATATATTTTGTTTTTTTTTGGCGTTTAAATAATTTAACCATTGGAATCTGAAACAACTAAAAAGAAATGTTTCAAAAGTTGATAAATAGAGATGATAATCTTTATTTTCAAAATTATTACATAAATCCAAACTAATATCGAGTAGAATAAAATTATAATTGTCTTTTATAAATTGAGTATCATTAGTTAATGTATTTGCAACGGATCTACATAGTTCTTTTTTTTTATTAATAAAATCAGTTATACCTAAATAATTATTTTTTGAAGACATTTTTTCTAACAGTTCTAAGGTATTCTTTAAATCTTGTTCTCTTTCTGTTAATTCATTTTGAAAAACTTTATAGGGGAAATTTTTTATATTATATGGGTTGATGGCAATTTCTTTTTTATAATAAGGGAATCTTATATTTATTTTAGATTCTGTAAATGTAATTTCACTTATTAAATAATCTATTAATTGAGTTATATTTAGCGAATAGATATTAGTAAAATTATATCTATTTTTATACTGCATTTTGATGAACCCATAAGAACTTTCAAAAATATAATTATACCACTTGCGGTTTTCTTTTTTTAAAAGAAGAGGGTAAAATGAATTAAAAATGGGTGTAGCCAAGTTATTAAATACTTGTAAAAAATAAGTTTTAGCTTGCAACTCATTAGACTTTAATAATTTTACAAAACCAGAAACAGTATTAATTTGATTACACATAATAAATAAAATTTAAAAATCAAATATAACAAGAAAAGTCAATTAAATAAAAAAAATATTTTATATTTTTATTTTTATGTGTATTAAATGCATATTTAATAGGAATTAATATACTGATTTTATTCTATTTTTAAAAACCCACTATAAAAAATTGACAAATTCTAAAATTTTTTGTTATATTATGTATGTATTTGTTTATATAGTATATAAATAGAAAAATATTATTTAAAAAATAACAACATGAAAAAACAAATTCTTACAATCGTTTTAGTTGTGTGTGTACTCTTTAGTAATACCATGCACACAGTTTTTGCATTATCTGTCCCTTTTAATTATTCTGCTAATTTTAA
>CAZGSA010000141.1:0-1856 GCA_964528215.1 Candidatus Woesearchaeota archaeon | reverse complement strand
GATTTATAAAAATAAGATGTCAATCTTGCAAAAATGAACAAATAATATTTGAAGGTGCAACAACAAGGGTCAAATGTTTAGTTTGCAATGTAGTTATAGCTGAACCTAAAGGTGGAAAGGCAGATATAAAAGCAAGAACAATTGAAGTGTTGAATTAATTTTCAATCAAATTTAAAAATCAAAACATTTATAACTTACTTCTATTCTATAAAATTATATTAAATATTTCAACCAATAAATTTTATAAAAAAATATTTTAAATCATGGAAAATAATCAAGAATTAGAAGAAGGGCAAATAGTCTTAGGTACTGTTGAAAAAATTATAGGTACAACAGTATTTGTTAAAATAGAAAATAATATGGAGGGAACTTTAACAACTTCTGAAATCTCTCCTGGAAGGATTAGAAATTTAAGAGATTATGTTGTTCCAGGTAAAAAAATAGCTTGTAAAATCTTAAGAATTGATAATAGAGGGATACACCTGTCTCTAAGAAGAGTAAAACAAAATGAAAGAAAAGAGCTTTTAGATAAGATTTCAAAAGAAAAAAACAACAAAGCTATGTTAAAGACAATTTTAGGAGAAGAAGAATCAGAAAAAATAATCAAAGAAATAACTAAAAAATACACACTTTTCAATTTTTTTGAACAAGTAAAAAAAGATTCAAAGATTTTAGAGGAATATGTAACCAAAACAGATTCAAAAAAAATACTTAAAATACTAGACTCGAAAAAAGAAAAACCAAAACAAATAAAACAAATTTTTAAATTATCAAGCAAACAAGCAGATGGAATAAAAACAATAAAAAACATTATTAATAACTCTTGTGACAACAAAGAATGTAATATAATTTATCTTGCTGCAGGAAAATATTGCTTATCCCTAACTGGAGAAAATTTCAAGCAACTAAAAACAGAGATACACAAAACACTTGAAAATTTAGAATCTCAAGCAAAAAAACAAAATTGTGATTTTACTGTTGATAAAAGTTAAAATGTATAAACCTACATCAAAAAAATCTGAAAATTGGTCTAAAACTTATGAATCACGTCGAGTTTCAAATTCTAATAATTTTGCTTTTGCTTTAGAAGATACTCTAAATAACGATCTCAAAACCTTATGTATTCAACTAGTAAATACTGAATTCTATATTCCTCAAGAACCTGCTAAATTTAGAAAAAAAACTCTATCACAAAATTTCCTATGGCACACAAAAAATTCAACAAGTTATATAGAAGTTTCTGGTAATCCAGAGAAAGGAGGACAATATGAAAAAATAGTTGAAATTCAAACAATGCCCTTTCAAAATACTCCAAGGAATCTAATAAACTTATTAAAAGAAAAAGGATTTAAAAAAATTAGAATAGAAGATTAAAAACAATCATCAAAACAAATTCTTCTGCTCTTCAAATTTTATATCTTCCAAAAGAGGAACTCCATAAACCCCATCATAACCTGGCTTAACTTTAATTTTTCCAATCCTATTTTTCAAAATTAAATTAACTAACTTTCTATCAATTAATACACTCATTAAATCCTTTTCATTAATATTCAACAAAACATTAAATTCATTATCAAATCTCTTAATTAAATTATTATAAATGTCCCAACAAGCTTTTGTATTCATTCCCTTTCCAATACTTAAGCTTATTACCTCATGTAAAGGCAATAAAATATGATACTTTTTCTTATTTTTATAATCTGCATCAACACTAGCTAATTCTTCAACCCTATAATCCACACCCAAAACTAATTTTTTATTGCATTTAGGACAAATATTATTTATGTTCTTACTCTCATTGGGGCTAGAAGAAAAATTACAATTAGCATGTCCATTAAAATGATATTTACCATAAG
>CAZGSA010000140.1:0-1857 GCA_964528215.1 Candidatus Woesearchaeota archaeon | reverse complement strand
GAGGAACAACTTAAATTCATGTCTTTCCATGATAATCTAACAGGGTTATACAACAGAACCTATTTTGAAGAAGAATTAAGAAGACTAGATACCAAAAGGCAGCTTCCATTAAGTATAATAATGGCTGATGTTAATGGCCTAAAACTAGTAAATGACGCATTTGGACATAGAGAAGGAGACCTTCTGCTTTATAAATGTGCAGGGATTTTTGAGAAGTGTTTCAGAGAGGAAGATATAATTGCAAGATGGGGTGGCGATGAGTTTATAATACTTTTACCAAAAACTCCAGAACAAGAGGCTATTAATATTATAAGTCGAATAGAGCAAGAATGTTTGAAATCAGTTGGACAAAGAATCCCGATTAGTATTTCTATGGGTAGCTCAACTAAAACTGAATTGGGTAAAAATATAAAAGAGTTAATTCCTGAAGCTGAAGAATGGATGTATCAAAGGAAATTAATTGAAAGTAAAAGTTTTTCAAGCTCAATAATTACTTCACTTAAAAGAATCCTTCTTGAGAAAAGTATTGAAACAGAAGAACATACAAGCAGAACAAGTACCCTAGCTCTTCAATTGGGTAAAGATTTGAATCTATCTGATAATGAGCTTGCAGAACTTTCTTTACTGTCAATACTACATGATATTGGGAAAGTTGCTATTCCAGAGGAACTTCTTTTAAGGGAGGGTAGGTTATCAAAAACCGAATGGAAGCTTATTAAAAAACATCCTAAAATAGGTTATGAAATAGCACGGTCATCTCCACATCTTGCTCATATTGCCGATGCTATTCTTTCCCATCATGAAAGGTGGGATGGTTCTGGTTATCCTCAAGGTCTTAAAGGTAATAAAATTCCACTCAATTCAAGAATCTTGGCGATTGTTGATGCTTATGATGTGATGATAAGTGGTCGTCCTTATAAAAGCAAAATGAATATTAAAGAGATAATTGAAGAATTTAAAAAGTGCTCAGGAAAACAGTTTGATCCATGTATAGTTAAAAATTTTTTATATATCTTACAAAATAATAAAATAAATAAAATAATCTAAATTAGAAAATAGTATTTTAATAGAAGCTTATTATCTAACATTTTTAAGTTTCTGGTTCCAATTTTATAAAAAGTGAGAGACTTAAATTTAATTATCAAATTCCTTAAATTTCATTAATTCTTTTATAATTTGGTTCGACTTTTCAATTGTCAGGAACACCAAAATATTCCTTCATAATCTATTCATTATCGATTCATCCTGGAATTTGTTTATGTGGTTCTTATATTACCCTTTTTCTCAAAAATAACCTGTAAAGTAATTTTATATTGACATTTTTTATTAAAGCTTATAATATAAGTATAAATAATTTTACTTATATAATTTACAGAGCTAAATAGTTAAAGAGGTTTTAGAATGATATCTGAATGGATTAATAAGCGATATGAAACTCTATGGCAAGCATTTCAATCTTCTCAATTCAGATTTGAAGATGCTTCTGCGGTGCTTTTAGAAAAAAATCAAGATGCTAAAGAGCAGATTAACGTAATACTTTCTGAACTCAGAAAAGGTGGGATGCTTACCGTAGAATTTGATCAAATAGATGCAAGAAAAAGAGTTTATAAGCTTAAAAGCAGGGAAATTATAATTGCAGACACCTTTTCAATAGATAAAGGTAAACTTACAAGGGGAGATCTAAATTCACTTCTTAAGTCTGCCGCAGATCTAATTAGAACAAGAGTTGACTGCACTTTTATACTGGTCCTTCTTTTTTATAAGAGGATAAGTGATAAGTGGGAAATGGAATATGAAGGTGCATATAAAGAGGCGCTTTCTGATGGACTAAACGAAGAAGAGGCAAAAAAGGAAGCT
>CAZGSA010000139.1:0-1904 GCA_964528215.1 Candidatus Woesearchaeota archaeon | reverse complement strand
CTAGAGATATTAAATAGCTTGCTATCTAATTTCGAAAGGCAGCAGCATTTTTTTTTGATAAAATATAGTATATAATTAGAATAACGAAAATATTATGTATATTCAACAAATTAAAAATTGGTTTAGCCAGAATCCTGGGTTAATTCAAGTTATACAATTTTTTTCACCAATTATTATTGCTTTATTATCAATTCGTTTTATTAAAAATAAAAAAGTGGAACCAATCTTGATTTTAGATGTGAAAAGCATAAAAGAATATCCCCAAAATAAGCAAGAAAAGATTAAACAAGGCGACTACTTAATTGCTGATTCTGATTATTTTTTACAGATTCGTAATGAAGGTGATGCAGTGGCTTTAAATGTATATGTTGAAAGTGATAATTTCAAAATTGTAAAATATCAGAATCATCAGATTGGTTTACAAGACGAATTATCAATAAAAATTGTAAAGAAGAAGCCAGAAGATGAAATAAAAAATTTAAAGGAACTAAATGGGGAAATTTTAAAAATTTATTGCGAAACAATAACTGGGATAGGATTTTATTTCAAATATCAAATAATAGATATTATGGAACAGAGAGTGCGATTTATGTTAAAGGGTTATGGAAAAACTCAAGAAAATAAAGGAAATTTTCGTCTGGGTAATTAGTATAAATAATTAAAAATTCGTTGATTTATTGACTAATAAAATAGATAGTGGTATAATAAAAATTAGTAATTTGATAATTAAAAAACAAAGGAGGAAATGCAATGGAAATTAAAATAGGTGGTATAAGTGATAAATGGAAAAAGATTAATGAAACAATCTGGGTTAGAATAAGGCCTGGAGATAAAATCATTATTGATGTAGGGAGTACTTCAGGAGGCAAAATGACTGAATGCACAGCTAACCGTTTTGGTAAGTTTATAGTAGAAGGAGAAAAAAGAAATATTGAATTTCGGTGTTATTAAAATAGATTAATAAAAAAAGAAAGGAAGGGTAAAAAGAATGAAGTTTTATTGGATAATTCGTTTTAATGGTTTTTTAAATGAAAAGCATATAATTTGTAATCTTATAGTGATCAGATGGACAACAAATAGTCAGATGCCATATTTATTTGATTATAATATGACTCATTATTTGCGTGATAAAAAAGTAGAGGAATTGGAGAATAAAAATGGTTCTGTGATATTCAGTTTTTTAGAAGTTAAGAATTTATTTACACAAAAATTCGTTCCAAATTTAGAGATTGTGGAAATAAGTTCTTTGGATGTTGATAAGGCTTACAAAGAGATAAAGTGTGAATTGAATAAAGCTATTTCTGAAAAAATAAAAATAAAAATAAAAAAGAAAGGAGAGTAAAAGAATATGGTAGAAATCAAAAACCCTGATTTAATTCAATTATTTGTTATAAAGAAAAGATGCAAAAGATCATTGACGCGTAAATCAATTGTCAATATAGCGATGGACATGGTAATGGAAGAAAAAAGAGTAAGAATAGGTCATGATATATTGATTATATCAATGATTATTCTTATATCAGCTTTTTTATTTACGGGTTAATAATTTAGATTAATTTAAAGGAGAAAAAGAATGAAAAGGTGGAGAATTTTAAAAGCAATAAAAGAATTTGTTCTTCTAATGCTATTACTTAAAGGTGGAGCAAAGTTTAGTTGGAGGTGAATAAAATGGGAGAAGAATCAAATTTCATACCATTTTATATTTACTTAGGATTAATTTTTATCATGCCATTTATAAGTAATCTTATTAAGTGGCTATACAAGATGTTAAAAAGGGGGACTAAACCTAATTAGTCCTCCATTTTTTTATAATTTTATTTTTTTAACCAAGATATTGAATTGTTCACCACGGTCATATTCGTTTTTGAACTTTTCAAAACTTGTTGCGGCAGGGGAAAATAAAA
>CAZGSA010000138.1:0-1906 GCA_964528215.1 Candidatus Woesearchaeota archaeon | reverse complement strand
ATATAATGAAATTCCCATTAAAGTAAAAAGCAAAGTCCAAACAGGTCCAAAAATCCAACTTGGAGGATTAAAACTAGGCTTATTAATCCCTTTATACCAAGAGCCATCTGAAGCAGTCCATATTGTTCCAATGGCTCCAATAAGATTACATACTATAATAAAAATAATTAGTAAACCCCAATTGATTGTCATCATAAAATAATGTTAATAAAGTATATAATCCTTTAGTATTATTTTTTCTTAAACATTCTTTCCATTAAAGGACGCACATTATAACCTAATCCAAATCCAATAAACAACATTCCAATAAGTTTATTGCTATTTAAAAGAGCAATTCCAACTACAACTAAACCTGCTCCCAAAGTTTCTTGCCAATATTTCATTTTTCAAAATATCCTTTTCCTATAAATATTCCTGCAGTGATTCCAACTAAAAATAATACTAAGGGTCCTGGCTGATTTTTAGAAATTAATATTGCTGCTATTGCAATAGCTGGAGCTATTCCATACATTGCTTTTTTTGGGATAGTGAAAGATTCTTTTTTTGGTTTCTTGTTTATTTTTTTTTGCCATTTGTCTTTGTTTTTTCATAATATATACTGTAGAATATACTTTTTAAATTTAACTTGATTATCTAAATTGTCTAGAATTATCTTAAGTGTTTAAATGCTTCTGCTGGGATAAGGTGAGCATAAAATCTTGGATTGTCTAATAGAAACATTTAAATATGCCTATGTATACAACTGTATATGGAGACTACATTAAGAATAAAGACAAGAACAAAAGAAGAACTTGATAGTTTTAGGCAGTATAAAAACGAAAGTTATGATGAATTAGTTAGAAAACTAGTTTATCTTGTTAAAATGTGTGAAAAAGATCCTAAATTAAGCCAAAAGTCTATTCAAGAAATTAAGGAAGCTAGAGAAAATATTAAAAAAGGCGAATTTTATACAGAAAAAGAAGCAAAGAAGATTCTTGGCATTTAAAAATGCATGACCTAATTTTTGAAAAAAGAGCATTACATATTCTTAATAGGTTAGATAAGATTATTAAAAAGAGAATTTGGAATAAACTTCAAGAATGTAAAACTGACCCCCTTAGATATCTTGAACCTTTAGTAGAGATTAAAGGGCATAAATTAAGAGTTGGAGATTATAGGGTAATAATTGATGTTCAAAATGAGATTAGAATTTTACATGTTCTTAAAATTGGACACAGAAAAAATGTTTATGAAAGATAAATAAAGAGCATCACAAAAAGATTATGTAATATCTTTTTTTTACTGCCTGGTTAAACAGTCTATAATCATCTTAAGTGTCTAAATGCTTCTGCTGAACTTAAATAGTCTGTTGATTTTCTTCTTTTATTATTTGCCTTCATTAATAAATTTTGCATATTCTTCTGATTCTCTTTCTAAAAAGTTATGAACTTGTATAGGGGTTTGTTTTCCAAACAAATTAAAATATAATCTAGGCATATATGTCACATCCAATTTTTTAGTATCTCTAAAATTTTTAAGGTCTTCTTGAGAAATATTTGTGGAATTTGAAAGATTTTCTAACCCTTTATCACTTAACTTGCTTACTACTCTGTAGGTATCTTTATAATATCTAGGAGGAACTCCAATTATTTGATCCACAGGGTATTACTAGGAAATCTATATAAAAACATTTCTATGTTTTAATATATTCTTCAGTTTGATTTCATAAAATTCTATAAAAAATGCCCCTGTTGGGGCTCTTAATTCTATTTTTTTAAAATAATTTGGGATATATTAAAAATAAAATTATTCGTCGAATCTAAGGGGTTCTCATTTCCCAGAAAACTTATTGAAACATTGCCTTGTAATGTTTATAATGCCCCTGCCGAAACCTAGACCCTTTTGGCATAATCCATGGGTATGTTTT
>CAZGSA010000137.1:0-1917 GCA_964528215.1 Candidatus Woesearchaeota archaeon | reverse complement strand
AATTGTGTCATTTCCACCACGATGATCAAATCTTAAATCTGAAATTTCACACATTTCACTTTCAATGGTTTCATTATCAAAAATCCACCAAACACCTTCCTCATATGCATTAGTGGCAACCTCATTACCCCTTAATGTTTGCCATCCAACTCCATTAAAACAAGCCCAATATATTCTACCACCATAAATAGAACTTGTGGCATAAAGTTGTAAATCTGGCGAGTTGTTCAAACATGTTTCTGGAATTGTTAAATTAACTCTCCCAAGCCCATCCTTAACTTCCCATTTTACTATTAAATTTTCTTCGGTTGGAATTGTATAATTCATATAAACAAAAGAACCATCACCACCACCCGTCCTATATCCATAAGTATCCCAATTTCCATCATACACAGCTCCTGCATTATTCCAAGTTCTCACCACCCTATAACTACCTGTATCCAACCCACCACATTCTGTAGCTGTAGTTGCAGTTTCTTGATAACATGATACTGTTTCAATATTACTTAAATTAGAAAATTGAAATGTAATAGGTATATCTGTTTCTCCAAGTGAATTATTTAAAAAATTATTTATTAAATCAATATCTAAATAAATTGGATTTACATAATAAGTATAATTAATTACTATATCAGATATTTTAATAATTCCAGCGTCGGAACTAGTAAGATATAAGGGTACATTACAATAGCCATTTCTGTCTGCTGTACAAAAATCTAAATATGTCATAATTGAAGTATTAAAATTAGAAGTCTTATTATTCGTTATGTTAAAATTACCAATATAATTCCATTCCTGTACTCCATCAACTATACCTGATTCTAAAGAAGTATTCGTAGTATAGCCCGTTATGTTCCATTTAACTGCTTCCTCATACATTGCTCCCGCTCCCCACCAAGCATTTCCCCAACCAGTTTGCCAAGAAGATGCAAAACCGCTATAAATTGCTCCACTTCCCCATAATCCATCAATTTGTTCTATCCCACTTGTGACCTCACCAACGTCTCCACCTCCGAAATATCCACCTACTGAATACAAACTCCTCCATGTTCCGTTATAGCAATAAGCGTTTCCAACAACAGTCCCCAATCCATAACTATATGTCCTTAAAGATAAAACATCTGAATAATAATCTAAACAATCTGCTGGAATTGTTAAATCCTTAGTAAAATATCCAAGACGAACTCTCCATATCGTTCCATTCGCGATATTGCTAGGTGGCTTTGTGTAATTTATATATAAATTACCATCAGCGGCAATAGAATATGCCCCACTATAATTTAATTCACGGGTTCCATCATTAGTATTTGATTGATTTGTAGTCTCTTGATAACAAAGACTATATTCTTCATATCCACTTAAATTTATAACAGCAGATGTAACCGACGCTAGTTTTGGAATTTTTAAATAAACAATATTTGTTTCTGCTTTATCGAAAGTAATATTTTTAATTTTACTTCCATCACTTAATTCATATAATATAATATCTTGTCCTTCTGTGATTACTTCAATATTATTAGATAAAGTATTATTTATATAAATCTCAACTAAAAGGGGATTCTCTGTAATATTGCCAACAGAAATATTTAAACTTGCATTAATAACTTCATCGTATTGATGTGAATTTATATAAATTGTTTGATTTTGAGGAGCATTTAATAAATTAAATTCTTTACTTATTGAACTATCATTGAATTCTGTCTTTCTAAAATAAGAAATATTAATTGTAAACTGTGCATTCGGACTTCCACAAGTATAATTCATCCCATAATCCGGATGATCAATATCTACACAAACCGTCGATGCTCCAGTTATATTTGTTGTAATGTTTATTTGCTTACCTAGTTCTATTGTTAAATTCCCGCTTACTGATATTGTCGCCGCAGATTCATTTTCTCCATACCAAAAAGGATCCAG
>CAZGSA010000136.1:0-1918 GCA_964528215.1 Candidatus Woesearchaeota archaeon | reverse complement strand
TCAAGACAAAATTCACATCCAGTTTCATCTACTAATCTTTTTATTTCTTCCACACTCCCAAAAACATTAATCTTTCCCATTACTTCTGGTGCAAGTTTTACATCCCATTTGTTTTTCTTAATTTCTTTCTGCATATCTAAAATAGCTTTTTTAATATTTTGAAAAGTCTGTTCTTTATCTATATCTTGATAATAGCCAGGATGAAAAACAATTCTATAAGCTCCAACCTCATGTCCAATTTTGCAACAATCTAAAATTCTTTTTTTACTTTGTTCAATCTTTATTTTGTCTTTAGAATTTAAATTAATCCAATATTGAGCATGAATGCTTAATCTTATATCAAATTTCTCAGAAGCTTTCCTTACCATCTCCATATCCTCTTTTTTCTTAATAAAAACTCCGTATGTAAATGGGATTTCAGCAGCCCTGATTCCATCCTCATTATAATCTCTAAATGTTTCTTCAACATCTTTTATACTGCCTATTCCAGAAGGTCCAAATTTAATATCCATTTTATATAAACATACTATGAATAATTTAATTAATAAAGATTAAGGTAAGCAAGGCATCAGAATAACTCCTATTTTTAAAATAATTCATATTAATAAACCTCTATATCATATAAAACTCTAAATTATACAGATGAACTCACTAAGTTATTCTTTATGGTTTAAAATACCCTAAGAGATTGAGCCTTTTTTTCATTTTTTTACTCTTAATTAAAATCACTAAAACTCTCTTTAACCTCTCCAAGATTTTTTAAAATATAATTATGCATTCTCTGGATAATTATATCTTGTAATTCTTCTTTTAAAGGCCCTGAACACAATTTCATATCTTTTTCAGGATTTTGATAATCTGATTTCATAACATTACAAATCATACCCTTACCCTGCAATACTTCTGCATCTATTGTTCCTTCTTTCATCCTTAATAACTCAACCCTGATTTTACAAACATCTCCTCCAATATCACCAAGAATTGTATATCTCCAAACTGCCTGAGCATCTTCTTTATTAAAAGAAACTTTTTTACAACTTGATATTGCATCAGCATAACAAGATTCATCATTACAATTTTTTGTCTTAAAAATAAGCATCCAAAAAACAAAGATTATCAGTAAAATAATAACCATAACAATCGCTATCATAATGCTCTTTTTAGAATACCCCTGTCTTTCTAAAAAGCCTGTTGCATTTCCTCTTTCCATATTTTACCTCTTTATTATTAAAATATTAATTTTTAGAAGTATTTAAATGTTTTTTAAAATCTCAATAACTTACCCTTTTCAATACCTTTTATGTCTAGCTAAACTTCTATAGAATTGAATATAATGATAACAAAGAAAAACAATTATACTAATAACTTATTGTTATCTAATAATTCCTATATCTAACCAGCCTGTTTATCTCTAAAGCATAATAACCAAATAAAATATTAACAGAAACTTTTAAAATCTAACCATTCTAAATTCTCAATAACTAACTAAATTAATATTTGTATCAGATGCAACAAAATTAGTTGCAATTAGATTATCACAGCCAAGACTTTCACAATTTTCAATAACCCTTGGGGTTGCAGTTCCATCAATTGCAATTATATAGGGAGCCTCTTCCAATCTTAAAGAACTAAGTCTGGCAACAGGTCCTTTTTTAATCTTTTTTAATTTCTCATTAAATACAATAGCAGTTTTTGTACCTTCTAATTCATCTAAATAAGATTTAATCTGGTCTTTTTCTTTAGATGTCATTTTTTTTATTATTTTTTTAACAGGACTTAATTCTAAATTTTCTTCTTTAATCTCTTTATCTGAATCCCGGTTATCATATCTTTTAACCCCTCTGCCTCTTTGATTATCAAAATATTCTTCAACTGGAATTTTTTTTCTTAAAGCCTGTAAAAGTTCTTTGCTTGTTAA
>CAZGSA010000135.1:0-1937 GCA_964528215.1 Candidatus Woesearchaeota archaeon | reverse complement strand
TATATAAAATTAAAACAAAATTTGGAACTATACAATAATAATTTAATAAATAGAATGATATTAGAAACAAAGGATGCAGAATTAGAAAAACAAAGAGAAAAAATCAGAGATATATTTAATAAACGAAGAGAAGAAGAAGCTAAATTAAGAGAACTTTTATTAAAAATTGAAAAAAAATCTACGGACACAGGTTTAAAAAGAACAGAACAATACGATAAAATAGTAGAAATTTCAAAAGATGAAAATAAAACTCTTATTGAAAAAGCTATATTAATTTCAAAGGAAATAGAAACAATAGGAAGATTAAGTCATCTTCAAAGTGATTTAAATACTTACAAACAAAGTAGTATAAATTTAGGAGAAAAAGAAAATAAAGAAAGGAAGGAATTAAGTATATTAATTGATGAAGAAAAGCAATTATATATAGATTTAGGTTTAGAAAAAAAAGAAATTATTGATTTAACAAAATTAACTATTGAGCAATTAAATGCATTAACAGATGAACAGATAAAAAATGCAGGAGTAACAAGAGAACAAATTGATGCTGAAATAAAAAAACGAACAGAAGAAGCAAAGACCACATCTGTTTTAGCACAATATAAAGATGAATTAAAATTATTAAATGAGAAAATTGAACTAAAAACTATAAATACTGATGCTGATATTAGAGTAGAAATAAGAAGCCGTCAGGCATTAGAAGCAAAAATAAAAGCATTAGAGGATTATATTAAATTAGGTACTCAATTAGAAAAAATTGAACCTATAAAACATACTGAAATTCCTTTAGAAAGAGGTTTACCTGAAACATTAGAGCCGATTGGTGATGGTTGGGAAGAACAATATGAAGTTGAAAAAGCTGAATGGATTGCTAATGAGAAAATGAAAATATTAGATAATTTTAATGATATAACAAAACAAACATCTTTAGAGGTTGCAAGTACAATAGCTCAAACTTCCTTACAAATACAAAAACAAAATTTAGAATATAAATATAATGCTGAAAAAAATAGTTTATCTAATTTAAAAGAAGCTGGATTAATTACAGAAGAAGAATATCAGAAAAAAATAAAAGCAATAGACAAAAAAGCATTTGAGGAAAATAAAAAAATAGCAACAAAAGAAGCGTATATAAGTTTTGCATTAGCAGGTTTAAACGCTCTTGCAACTTCAAGGAATTGGGTAGATATTATAGCAAGAGGAATAGCTAATACTGCTCAATTAGTTTCTTCTTTAACATTAATTAACAATCAAAAATTTGCAGAAGGTGGTATAATTAAAGGAGCAGGTACAGATACATCTGACAATATACCAGCTTGGCTCTCACCTAACGAGGCGGTACTTAATGCTCGGTCAATGAAAAGCAGAGATGTTTTGAGTTTGACAGGCACACCGAGAGAAATAGCGAGTAGTTTAAATTCTTACAGAGGTTACGGAAGAAGATTTGCAGAAGGATATATTCCAAGTCCAGTCTCTTCTATTTCAACAACAGCAATTAATCAGGGTATGTCAGAAGAAATGATGAATAGATTTGCTGATAAGATTATAGACGGTTGGAATAACAAACAAGTTATTCAGGATTTGACAGGATTACAGAAAGACCAGAAAAAATTAACAATAATACAAACGCAAGGGGATTTCTAATGATAGTACCTAAATTATTTGATAAACAAACTTGTTATATAATAGCCACAGGCTACTCATTATATGATTTTGATTTTAATCGGCTTAAAGGAAAAAACATAATTGTCGTAAATTATGCTTTCAAATATGTACCTTTTGCTCAAGCAATGATTGCTTTAGATACAAGTTTTTATAAAAAAAATAGCAAGGAATTAGATAATTTTAAAGGATTAATATATACTGATAGGGAAGTTAATTATAGCAAGGCTATTAAATTAAAGGTGAGAAGTGATCATTTTGGTTTAGAATATGAAGAC
>CAZGSA010000134.1:0-1958 GCA_964528215.1 Candidatus Woesearchaeota archaeon | reverse complement strand
ATAATATCTACCCCCTATTCTAAAATAATTTATTATAATTTAACTATTAAATCCATGATAGGAAGTGTCTTTTTCTAGCTCTCCCCTACAAACAGGACAATAATAAACATCTAAAGAATCTTCTGTAAGAGCAATATTCATTTCTACCCCAGACCTTTTTGCAAGCCAATACTCTCTTGGAACATACAAATTACAATAACTACATTGAGCAAGATTATTCCCATCTTCTTGGTTATCATTATTACTCAAAACAGAATCTTGAAAGACAATCCCTAATCTTAAGGCTAGAACTTTTTTTCTTTTAAGAATTCTTTTCCTTATAATTCCTATATCTACACTAAAAGTTCTATTTATTTCCTCCAATCTTTTATTAAAAACGCTTAAAGAATCGTCATTTTCAAGAGATAATTCAAAAGATTTAATTCTTTTTTCCATATAAAATAATAAAAATATTAATTTATAAAAAAATATGTGCTCAAAACATACTAAAAAAATATCTACTTTACTCTCGTTTTAACAACTTTTCCAGCATCACTAAAC
This sequence comes from Candidatus Woesearchaeota archaeon, assembly GCA_964528215.1. GTDB lineage: Archaea > Nanobdellota > Nanobdellia > Pacearchaeales > GW2011-AR1 > ARS1285. The sequence continues at coordinate 1,418 of CAZGSA010000134.1, read as the reverse complement.
TTAATTTCTGCATTAATCAATTTTCTTAAAACATCTTTTAAATCTTTTAATCCAACCCTTATCTGCTCAGCAGTATCCCTTAATCTGATGGTCACTGTTTTATCCCTAGGAGATTTATCATCAATAGTAATACAATAAGGAGTCCCAATTTCATCATTTCTTGAATATCTTCTTCCAATACTTCCACTTTTATCATAAACAACATTCCACTCTTTTCTTAAATCCTTAACAATTTGCCTTGCAATTTCCTCATATTCAGGTTTTTTTATAATTGGAAAAACAGCAGCCTTAATTGGAGCTAATTTGGGATTTAATTTTAAAACAATATTCTCCCTTGTTTTATCATAAAAATAAGAATCAAATAAAAAAACTAAAAATGCTCTCTCAACACCCAAACTAGGTTCACAAACAACATGAGGAAGAACGTTTTTATTGTCTTTATTCAAAATTTCCATACTTTGTTTTGAAAACTTCTCATGTTGAGTTAAATCAAAATCACCACGATTTGCAAATCCTTGCAATTCTCTCCAACCCATTGGAAATTTATATTCTAAATCCCAAGTATCAATAGCATAATGGCTTTTTTCATCACTACAATGCTGTCTAATTCTAAAATTATTTGGATTCGCCCCTAAACTCAAAAACCATTCATATTCTTTAGCAATCCAGTAAGCATGCCAATCTGTTTTAATAATCTTATTTTTCCAAGCATCATATAAATCCATTAATTCTGGTTCTTTATCTCCCTTCTGCATTTTCTCGTCATAGACGAGAATATCTACATTTTTAATCTCTTCCATATAAGGACATATCATTTTATCTTCAATAAAATACTCAATCTCCATTTGTTCAAACTCTCTACACCTAAATAAAAATTCTCTTGGACTTATCTCATTTCTAAAAGACTTTCCAACCTGGGCAATTCCAAAAGGCAACTGCAGTCTAGAATTTTCAGCAACTAATTTAAAATCAGCAAAAATCAATTGAGCTGTTTCAGGACGAAGATAACTTTTAATAGAATCGTCCTTAACAGGACCTACTTGAGTAACAAACATTGGATTAAACTCTCCTTTATTTTCATACTCCCCCCCACATTTATCACATTTAATCTTTCCAACCTCATGCTTATCAATCTTAGTTTTATTCTTACATTTTTTACAAACAACTGCAACATCCACAAAACTACCTACATGTCCAGAAGCTTCCCAAACCTTTGGATTAGTAATTATTGCTCCATCAATTCCAACCATATCATCTCTTCCATGAATATGATACTTCCACCACTCCTTTTTGAGATTATTTTTAAATTCAACCCCAATATGTCCAAAATCCCAAAAACCACCCAAACCCCCATAAATCTCTCCACTTGGATAAACAAAACCTTTTCTCTTGCAAAACACTGCCAACTCTTCAATTGA
>CAZGSA010000133.1:0-1998 GCA_964528215.1 Candidatus Woesearchaeota archaeon | reverse complement strand
TTTATGTTACTAATCAGGTTATGTCAAATCCTGCAATGATGTTTGGAGATCCAACAACTGCAATTGGAGGCAATATTGTTGGGCATGCTTCAACCTATAGATTATATATTAGAAGGGGCAAGAAAAATAGCAGGGTTGCTAAATTAATTGACAGCCCAAATCTTCCGGATAATGAATGTGTATTTTTTGTTGGGAGTGGGGGGGTTGTTGATGAGGCAGATTGAAAGATAATCGATAATTATTAATCTATAATCTTTTTTTATTTGTAGTGGAGATGTTTTGATGAATGAGGGGATAGTTTGATTTTATATTTTTATTGAGAGATTTTTTATTTTTTATTTTTCTAAAACTAAAAACTTTATATACTTATTATTTTTAGTATAATTATCTTAATTAAAATAAGTGATTAAGATAAATTTAATAAATAAGATAGGGTTTAGTATTATTAGTTATAGAGGTAAAAAAAGAGGAAGATGGATGAACAAGTTAAAAAAGATATTTGGAAAATATTTTCTGTAGCTTCATTTTTATTTATAACTATCTTTTTTGTTTTACCTTATTTAATTCAAACCTCTACTTATTTTCATGAAAAAGGACATCAGAGAAATTTAGCTAAATATGATATTCAAAGTAGTTATCGTATTAATCTTTTAGAAACTATTCCTAATTTTTTTAATCCTAAAATGGATAAACTTGGAGTAACTAGATTTAGTCTGCAGGATTATAAAGCCTTGGAAAAATATCAGAGAACTGAGATTAATATTGCAGGAATTGTTTCTGATTTGAGATTTTTATTTTTAATTGGGATTTATCTGGCCTTGGTTAATGTTTATATGATTTATAAAATAAGATATAAAAAAGAGTATGATTTAACCTGGATTTTAGCAGTTAATTGGGTTTTATTTATGTGGCTATTGGCTCTAATTCAGATAACTGTTGCAAATATTACTTATCAATCAGGAGATATTTATCAATTAGTAAGGTTTTTGAGGGTTTAGAATTAGGGAATGTTAAAAATTAATATTCTATAAAATTTAGAGTTATATAAACAAAAACAGATAATAATTTTAAGTGACTATTCTGTGTAGCTTAAAATATAATAAGAGATAAATAAAAATTTATATTAAATTGTGGAGAAGATTTTAAATAATCTATTGTGAAAGATAACAATCTATAAAAATAGGCTTTGTTTTTATGTTTGATGGAAGAGGATGAGAAACAAAAACAATTATTTGCAGACTTACATATTCATTCTAGATTTTCGAGAGCTTGTAGCAAGGATTTGAATTTAAAAAATTTAGTTAAATGGGCAAGGATAAAGGGTTTAGGATTGTTAGGAACTGGAGACTTTACTCATGATGAATGGTTAAAAGAATTAAAAGAAAATTTAGTTGATAATGGGAAGGGTATTTTTTATTATAAAGGTGGTGAAGAAGGTTCTGATAAATCAGGAGGTGAAGAAGGTTCTGATAAATCAGAAGGTCACAAATTTCCTTTTATTTTAACTCATGAGATTTCTCTTATTTATACTCAGGATGGAAAAGGAAGAAGAGTTCATTTAGTTTATTTAGTTCCTAGTTTTGAAGTTGTTGATAAAATTAATTCTTGGTTAGATACTCTGGGTAGGAGAGATTATGATGGAAGACCTATTTTTAAAATAAGTTGTAGAGATTTTGCTGCTAAGATGCAAGAGATTGATGAGAGAATTGAAATTATTCCTGCCCATATCTGGACTCCTTATTTTGGAGTTTTTGGAAGTATGTCTGGTTTTGATAGTTTAAAAGAAGCTTTTGGAGATAAGGTAGACAGAATTCATGCAATTGAAACTGGGATTAGTTCAGATCCTGCAATGAATTGGAAAATAAAAGATTTAGATAATATTAGTATTGTTAGTTTTTCAGATTCACATAGTTTTTGGCCTTGGAGAATTGGAAGAGAGTCAACAATATTTGCTTTGCCTAAAGATGAGGAATTATCTTATAATTTGATAACCGATCA
>CAZGSA010000132.1:0-2017 GCA_964528215.1 Candidatus Woesearchaeota archaeon | reverse complement strand
GCTAATTTTGTCAAAGGAACATCTTTTCCTAAGGAAGTTGTTGCAACAATATTTTGGATTTTTAAAGAAGTTTTTGTTGTCTTTACAGCCATTTTGAGTAGTTGTCTTAATCAAGGATTAAAAGATATATATTTATAAATGAATTGCTTTATAAATGTTTGGGTTATGTATTTTTTTATCGTCGAGGAGAAACAGAAGGAGTAGTAAAGTTTATAAAGAGAATTGAATAAAATGTCTTTAAAGTTCTAGGGTCAGTTTGAGAGTAGATGTCTAGAAGATACTTTCAGGCATTTCTGTTACCATTAATGAATTATAACAAATAAAAAGATTTAAAAAATTTATTGCAGATAAAATATTACTCTCCCTTTAAATTATTAAGAAAGAGAAATATTCAAAATATGTTTTTTGTTGTTAAAAAATATAATGAAGGATATATTGGTAAGGAGAAGTTATTAGAAAGTTTTAATGGTTGGTAAGCTTATGCAAAATTGGCAAATAGCCACAAAATAAGGAGGGATATTATTAGAGAATTAGGGTTGTCATTTATACTTTTTAATTATTCTATAGGCAATTATTCCAAATATAATTAAAATTGCTAATAAAGAGAAGAATACTATTATTTCGTTTTCAAAGTTCATTATGATGCCTTCTGCAACTAAAATTCCTCCTGAAGCTAATCCTGTTAATTGAATTAGGTTTTCTTTTGTAAATAAACCTACAAGAAGAAGAATAAACCCAATTCCTGCAAAAAGATAATATCTATATTGATTATAGGGTTTTTGAGCTGCATCATATTCATCTTGACAAGTGTTAAATTCTTCTTTACAGGGAGGGAATTCGCACCCGAGATTAGGATTTCTTGAAACTGTTGTTCCATCATCACAGGTTTTAATATCTTCTGCACAGATAATTTCCTGAGTTCCATTTTTATCAATTGAGATAGGAGTATTTCTAAAATCTCCACAAAAATCTTCATATTCTGGTTCTTTTAAAACAATATTTGTTCCTACATTTACTAAAGATATGATTATGATTGTAAGAATTATTGATACAATTATTGTTAAAGCTGTTTTATTTGGCATGTTAGTTATTTAACTATTATTAATAGTTAAGTATATGTCTGTACAAAATTAAGGTGATAATTCTTTATAAGGGTTTTGATAGACTCAAGTATTGTTGAGGTTAAGGTGCTAAAAAACTATTTAGAATAGGGTTTTAAACCTTGATTAAATACATTTAGTTTTGGAACATATCCATTAGGCACTTTATCTTGGAAATCTTTAGTTCTTTTTTGTTTTTTTCTCGCGAAGTATTTTGAGACTTGAACACCTGCTGAAAGAATCCCTTCAAAAACTGCCATTTTATAATCGCCATTAAGAGTATTATTTATAGCATCAATTGCTAAACCTGCTGAGATCAAATGATCCATTGAGTCCATGATTACTGATTCAAGTTTTATATGGTTTGTTGGTTTTTTCATCTTAGAATAATAAAGAACAACTACTATTTAAACCTTTCTATTAGTAGTAACTGTTAAGTAGTAAATTATTCTTGTTAAATTTAATATTTTGCTCAGAAAAATTGAATTTAAAATAATTCCCTCAAAGATAAAACCTTAAAATCAATAATGTATCTTTAACTCATGCCGATTATAATCTTCTGCAATTTCTTTTAAATCTGCAACATCATCTGCTTTTCTATCAGGTCTTAATCTAATTATTCTAGGGAATCTTAATGCAAAACCTGAAGAATATGTTGGAGACCTTTGTATGTTTTGATAAAGAATTGTAACTACAATTTTAGGCTTAATTATTACAGTTCTTCCATGTTCTTTTGTTATTAATGGTTTAAGTTTTTTAGTTAATTCTGTGAATGATAATCCTAACTCTTGTTTTTCTTTTAATCCTGATGATTTTCCTATTTCTTTAAATTCATTTGTCTTTTTATCTAGACAGGATAGTGTAAATGTTGCAAAAGCACCTGCTCTTTTCCCTTTTCCAGATTCTGCTCCTGTGAT
>CAZGSA010000131.1:0-2046 GCA_964528215.1 Candidatus Woesearchaeota archaeon | reverse complement strand
ATTACTTCTAAAAACAAAATAAATAGCAATAATTGCAACAATTATAATTGCAATTATAATAAACACAGTTGTTTGCGAGTGTTTTGACTTTGACAATCTGTTTTTAAATACAAAGTCAAAATAGGAGTTTGAGTGTTTTGACTTTGACAATCTGTTTTTAAATACAAATTCAAAATAGGAGTTTGCTTTTTCTCTCATTTTACATCTTAATAATTATCTACAATTAATTCAAAACTTATCTTGATTTTAAATTCTATATATTTTATTCATCTATTGATACTCAGTTTTTTTATCAATAATATTTTAGACATTCCTGAGTTATTAATCTATAATTTATGAATTACTAACTATAACTCAATAACATTTGTTTTACTATCTAGTTTAGAAGGTCTTACAATTATTGAACATTTATTTGGATCAGGTTGATTATTATATCCATCTTTGCACCTAATATAATAATTTTGATTTAATCTCCATTCAGAAGTATGAATCATGTAATCTAAACTAGACATCTTAATCCCATCATCTATTTCAAAATTACAATTAGTGACAGAATAACTACATTCAGAATTCTCATCTGTAATTATTTTTAGTTCTCCTGATTCTTTATAAGCTCTTACAATAATAGGCCAGTCTCTGTCTGTCTCAACATCAAAACTAGTAGTGTTATAAACCGCATTGCCCCCTAAGTCAACACATTTAAAATAATATTCATAATGTCCATTGCTTAAATCCTGCCTCTGGCTATGGATATTTGACCCAGTTTCTGAAAACTCAATAAAATCCTCTTCATTTATAGAAGTTGAATAATAACATCTTGCTTCTCCATTTTTATAACCATTATCTGTCTTGATTTCTAAAAAGACAGTTATTACATCTGTTGCTCCAAAAAGAATTTCATCTGGTTTTGGTTTTAGTTCTAAAATAGTTAAAGGTTGAGTTCCCTGAATCTTGTATAAATAACTTTGTTTATTTACATTTCTGTCACCTTCTTCTGCCCAAGGTTGGTCTTTGCATCTGAAAAAATACTCATTTTCACTTCTATCTAAAATACCTGTTAATTTTGCTTTGCAAGTATAGGCATTTTCATTATTTATCTCCCAAAGATTATTAGCACATTCCATTTCATGCTCCATATTTTCATAGGCTCTATCCTCTCTACTCCATTTACATTCAGAAGGTTCATTAACATAAACTTCTAAATCAAGAGAAGTCTGATTAAACTGGACAGGATTACCACTAGGAATATTAACATCCATTATTAAAGGAGGGGTTGTATCAGGTCCTCTTTCAACACAAAATTTTACTGAAAATGGATTTATGTTTTTATTTCCATTAGCATCTTGACATCTAATATAAAGATTATATACTCCATCATTTATTATTTCTAAACCAGAGACATTAAAATTTTTCAAAGCATCTGGACCTGGAAGTGATAATATTTCAGTATGATTATAATCAAATAAACTATCTCCTCCAACATAATATCCCATATCATCAAAATCCATTGTCAGATTATAATCTATCATACACTGGGCAGGTTCATTAGTAACAAAAGTAAATTTCAACGGCGAAAATGCTTTAATACAATCTCCTTTAAACCAAATATCTGGTAAGCAATTCAAACACCACTTTATTTGGGAACCACATCATCAACAAGCGTTTGATACTCTCAAATCGCTGATATCGGAATGTGAGATGATACATTTTATCACATACGAACATCCTGTAATTTTACGAACCGATGCTTCACAAGTTGGTGTCGGAGCAGTATTATTACAAGTTATTGACGGAAAGGAGAAGTTTATCATTTCACAAGAGAAATTCGCCGATAATATGTTATATATACGCACATATGACGATAAAGGTGAACTATATAGTCATTCTGCCGATATAAGAACAGTATCAGAGGATGCATCTAAACCTGAGCGCACAATGTCGGTAAGAATTGTTGCTCCCAGTGCCAGGTATTCTAACGGACAAATTGTTGTCGTGATTCCAAATGTCCGTAAACCTATACCCCTTTTTATTGTTATGCGCGCATTA
>CAZGSA010000130.1:0-2046 GCA_964528215.1 Candidatus Woesearchaeota archaeon | reverse complement strand
AATATTCTTTTTAAATGTTTCTAAACATTTAGAATTATAAAGTAGTAGTGAAAAGAAGATGGGGGGAAATCCGACGATAAAAAACTTATCATCCCAACCACAAAATTGTTAACAGTAAAAAAAATTATTTTACAAATCTCTTTCTAAATACTACAAACCAAAGTAAGTTTAATAGAACTAATATTCCAATAACAACTCCCATAATAACAATTAGGTTATTATTAGAACTTCCTCCTGAATCTTGTGAAGAAATAACATACCCTAAACCAATAACACTAATACTGTCTGGTTTTACATCTAATTTTAAATCTTGTTGAGTCTGTTTATCTAAATAATACAATACTACATTGGCATTATATAGCTCTTCAGAAATTTCTGCAGTATCCCAATAATAGTTCATAACTGTTTGTGTTTCTGCAGGAATGCTATATGTTGCAGATTGTAAACTATCTATTTCATTAAATTCCTCGTCATAAATTCTCATTTCTGCATAAGTATTTTCAATAGGTTCAATCCATTTGTTTTCTACAACCATATTAAATTTAGCAATTCCTCCTAATACAAAATTTTCTACAAAAATTTGTTTTAAATCAAGTAATAAGGATCCTATTTCAAAACCCTCTTCTAAAAGTTTTTGTTCTCCATCATAATTTAATATTGCCTTTGCAAGATATTTTCCTTTGTTTGCATCAACCACCCAAGTAGCTGTTATTTCTTTTTGTTCAAGAGAATCTAAAGAAATTGTATCTGTTTCTAATACTGCTAATTCATTATTATTTAAATCATAAATATGGATTTCTGCATTAACATTATTTATCTTTTCATTACCCCTACTAATTAGAGGAATTATAAATCTCTTATTAAATTCTCCATCTATTTTTAATTCTGATTCAATATATTTTCCTGGATAAGGAACATGAACATATACTTGATGAGCAACAGCAAGAGCTGAACCAACATAAGTCTTTTCTTTGCTATTTTCTTTTGGCATATCAACAATTACAATCTCTGATTTATGTAATCCTGGAGTTAATTCTGATGGAAGGCTAATTTGATATCTTAAAACTCTTGATTCTTCTGAAGATTTCATCTTAAAATCAGTATCTCCTAAGATTTGGATATAATCTTTTAAATCCCCTTCTGTATAAATTTGAATATTCATCTCCTTATTTTCAGAATTAATTAAACTAAATTCTATTTCTTGTTGTAATCCAGGTTGAAAATTTAATGTAGTTCTAGCAGGAGTTATTCCTAGTGCAAAAACATTGAGAATATTTAAAATTAGTACTACTAGAATAATTCCGAGTAATTTAAAAGTTATTTTTTTCCTCATTTTTATTCTCCTAAGCTAGATGTAAATACAACAATGGTGCTCTTATCCCCAGAAGATTCATCTGTAGGAACCTCAATATAGAGATCTATTTCTGCACTATCCTTTGCATCTGTATAATTTAGTTCTGTTATAGCATGAACTGCCTGCCCTGTAATCGGAACATTAGTCCAAGAAGTAAGAGAAGACAACCATTTGAATGAACCAAGTTCTGTTGAGTTATCAATTTTAAATTTGAAATATTCACTTGTTGTTGTGACAATATTCCATAAAGATTTTGTTGCATTTACACTAACATTAATCTTTACATTACCATCATTTTGAATTTTAAATGGCTCTGGGCTGTCATCAGTTGTATCATTAGATTCTAACATGTTTAACGATCCAAAATTAACATTTTCATTAATCATACTCGCAACAACTAGTGCAGAAATATTTATTCTCCTTTCACTAGCCCAGTCCCCAGTATCTTCAGAATCATTTGCTCTTACAGTCCAGGTATAATAACGATTATTATCTGCAAGATATATTAAATCTATACTAGGAGTATAAGTTCCTTCAGATAATCCAATCACATTCCTCTCATCATCAGAGCCAATAGGATGTACAGAGATATTAATTTCATAAGTTAGAGTATCTCCTGCATCATCATCACTACCTTCCCATGTAAATGTTGGAGTTCTATCAGTAGTGATGTTATTATCTTGCGGAGCAGT
>CAZGSA010000129.1:0-2128 GCA_964528215.1 Candidatus Woesearchaeota archaeon | reverse complement strand
CCTTGTCCTAAAGGTCCTGTTTTATCTTGTCCTGGCATTTTATCTTCCTCCAAATTGTGTTTATTTAGTTATGAATATATATTCATTATACTATTTAAATGTTTTGATTTGGATTATTATGCAGAATAGAAATTTTATTAAGAAAGTATTTGTTTACTTATATGGTCTGTGGAGGAATCGGACCTCCGCCATCTCTGCTCGCACTTCCACTTTGTTATTTTATTTATTAGTCAAAGTGCAAATGCTCTGTGTAAACAGTATTATCCTTTCAGTAACATTTTGAGATAGAACTTTAGCTTAATAATTCTTCAAAACTCTTTCTTATGTTTTTTATATCTTCATTACCTAGTTCATTAATTATAATTTTCATCTTTAATAGAAAATCTTCAGCTTTGTTTATCATCTCATTACAAGATTCTTTTGTTGCTTTAATAATTTGTTGTGTTTCTACATAGTATTGTTTATCTATTCTTTCTTCTTTTGCCCATAATGCTATTTTTGCTAATTCTTTATTGTCAAATAGTCTCTCAAATAAGATAATTGATGCAGAATGATTTTCAGATTTAATTCCAACATTAAACAATAATGCAAGCAATGAATTATAAATACAATAATATGCTTCAGAAGTAGAATTTTCATAAAGTTCATTCTTAAAAAGAATTTTTGAAGATTTTAGACAATTTTCTGATTTCATTAGATAAGATAATTTCATCTCTTCAGAAGATTCAACAAGTTCTAATTTTCCTGTTTTTCTAAGCTTCTTTAAAAAAATTATTTCTTTCATAATATTCTTCTATTCCTCTGATAATCACATGATTCTTAATTATTTCTTTTATTAACAAGGAACCAGTATCAAATTCTCCAATTTTTACACTTAATTTTAAGTTTAATTCTTTAATTTTATTCTTTATTTTATTTTCTGTTGTTTCTAAATAAATATCAATGTCACTATCTTTTTTTGGGTTACCTTTAGCATAACTTCCAAATAAGATTATCATACCTTTTGAAAAATTCTTTTTAATATCCTCAAATATTATTGATAATTCCAGATGTTTTTTTAATAGTTTATTCAACTTATAAATTTCTCCTGAATAAATATAGTTTTTAGATTTAATGTTATTTTTAATAAAAAAAACTTTGTTTTTACCTTCTTGTTTGTAGTCCAAAATGTTTTCTTTTAAAAGTTCATTTATTTTTCTTAGGACAGTAGTATGAGATTCTCCAATATTTCTAGCTATCTCTCTTAAATGAGATTTTTCTTTAATCAATATCAAAATTATTTCTAATTCTATGTTTTTATTTTGAACCATATGTATCAAATATGAACCGATTATATTTAAATGTTTTGGTTTTAGAAATTTAGAGAAGGAGATTCATTCATCTGAATATTATTCTCACATTTAGGAAGTCATATCAAATATTCTTGCTAAATCATATTGGTAATCTAATCGTGTTAAGGCAAGGTGCCTTGCATATTCTTCGGTACTTTGTTCTGCATAATCCTTAAGGGATGAGGGTTTAATAATTCCTAATAATCTTCCATCAAAATTAGGTCCAAAGCCCCGGATAGTCTCCCATAATCTAGAGTTTTTATCCTTAAGTCTCTCCAATAATTCAAATGTTTTTGGATCATCAGGAATAAGAGGAAACATTCCTCCCTGATTTTTTAATCTTTTTCTAGGTCTAGAGATATTTGTTCCGTTAGGATTTTGAAAATCAATTATTTTTAAGACAGCATTTTCTTTATTTCCACTTGTAGCAGCACCCGCATAAAATGTTGTTGATCCCACCATAGCATATAATTGAAATAATCTAAAAAAATCTTGAGATTTGTCATAAAAAGTTCCATAAAACATAGCCCCTCCTTCATCTTGTATTTTTTCTGCATGGTCTCTATTTGTTCCAGTTATTCCAATATAAGGAATTCCTCTTGTTTGTAAATGTTCAAACATGATTTCATTATTCCTAGACCATATTTCTAAAATTTGTGGAAGTTCTAACTGTTTCTGACTTTCATTACTTACTATCTCTAAACTTTCTAATACCATCTTAATATTTATCTCAGAATTAGCTCTGAAGTATTATCACCTCAAAATATATGTTTAATTATACATATTTAAACTTTTAT
>CAZGSA010000128.1:0-2144 GCA_964528215.1 Candidatus Woesearchaeota archaeon | reverse complement strand
TCAAAAGGTTATTGTTCTTCCGGGGAGAAGTGGAACAGGTGTTCAGGGAGAGGTGAAATCTATTGAAATGCATCATGAACAACTTCAAGAAGCACCTTCTGGATTTAATGTAGGAATTAATATTAGGGGGGTTGGTAAAAAAGATATTGCAAGAGGAGATGTTATTTCAGATGCAGGTAAGCCTCCTACAATAGCTGAAGAATTTACAGCACAAATTGCAATAATTAACCATCCAACTGTTGTAGCAAAAGGGTATACCCCTGTATTTCATGTTCACACTGCACAGGTTCCTTGTCAGTTAATTGAAATTGTGCATAAAGTTGATCCTACTAGTGGGCAAGCAATGGAAGGAAAAGTAGACTTTTTAAAAAATGGAGATGTTGCTGTATGTAGGTTTAAACCAATGGGTAACTTAGTTATTGAAAAATCAGGAGTTAATCCCCACATGGCAAGATTTGCAATCAGAGATGCTGGTGCAACTGTTGCAGCAGGTGTTTGCCAAGATTTAGTTGAGAAGAAGATTGGCGCTGCTGAAAAGAAATAATTCTTTTAGTTTTTTTAATATATTTTTATAAATAATTTACCTTTTTAAAAATCCTTTATTTCTCTGTATCTAAATTTATTTTACTAAATAAACAATAATTTAATTATCTACCCCCTGATACACCCCAGTCTAAATTGAATTAAAAAAAAGAAAAAAAGAAAAAGTTGAGCTATTATTCGTCGTCTTCACCTAGCTCAAGGTCATCAATATCATCCATAAATTCATCAGACATATTTTTATCCCTCATTTTTTTCTAAATCTATATTATGGTTTAAGTATTTAAAGTTTTTTATAGTGGATTTCATATTTTTCTCGAGAGCAAAGATTTAAAAACCCCATTTTACCGTCGGAGTTGTTTTTTATTAGACAACATTTAAGTTGAAATTAATGACTGAATGTCTGTTTGTACTTCTGCTATCAGTTCTTCAAGCTACTCATCTTCATAACCTCAATTACAATAGGATATAGATAATTAATAATTTTATAATTTAATTAAAAATAAATTTTTTTAAAACACCTACTAACATTATTTAAAAATAAACCTTATTCAAAAAATAAATTTGTTAAAAATAAAAGCAGGGTTAAATGTCTGATAAAAAATAGATATTTATGTTTAAAAAGTAATATGATTTAAAGACTTATTAAACAAAGCCGAGACTACCCAAACATTTATAAATCTATTAAATCTCAGAGTATTAATAAAATATAAAGATATTATCAAGAATAGGATATATCATATCACACAGTTATAATATTCACATTCAGTTTATCATATTCCTTTTGGATAGGATAAAAATTAAGTAAGTAGAGACTAATAGAGAACAAGAGTATAATAATGTAAGAAATGAGAATCTTTTTCTAGTAGTATTTTAAAGGAGAAAAATGGCAAAAATAAGCCCTGTATCAATAAAATACATAATTCATGCTAAATTAGAAGCAGATGGAGCTATAGAAAAACCAGACATAATTGGAGCTTTATTTGGACAAACAGAAGGTTTGTTGGGAGAAGATTTAGAAATGAGAGAATTACAAAAGTCTGGAAAAATTGGTAGAATTGAAGTTAATGCAAAATATGAAGATGGAAAAACTATTGGAGAAATAGAGGTTCCAAGTGCAATGGATAAAGCTGAGACCACAATAATTGCTGCAGCTCTCGAGACTATCGAAAGAGTTGGTCCAAGCGACACTAAAATAAATATCACTGAAATTGAAGATGTGAGAGGTAGCAAAAGGGATTATATTTTAGAAAGAGCTAAAAAATTAATGGAAAAACTTGGAGAGGCAGGAAATGAGATGAGTGAAATGAGCACAGAAATTAAAAATTCTGCAAAAGTTGCAAAAATGCAAACCTATGGTACAGAGAACCTTCCTTGTGGGGATATTTCTGGAGATGAAATAATAATTGTTGAAGGAAGAGCGGATGTTATTAATTTATTAAAAAATGGCATTAAAAATGTTATTTCAATGAATGGAACAAAACTTCCTGAATCAATAAAGGAATTAAGCAATGAAAAAGAAATAACTTTGTTTGTCGACGGAGACAGAGGCGGAAAATTAATCGCACGAAATGTTGTCGATAATGCAAAAGTCAAATACATTG
>CAZGSA010000127.1:0-2182 GCA_964528215.1 Candidatus Woesearchaeota archaeon | reverse complement strand
ATTATTCTTGTTCATAATCATCCGAGTGGAGATCCAACTCCTAGTGAGGAAGATTTAGAAATAACGAGAAAGATGATTGAAGTTGGAGAAGAATTAGACATAAAGGTTTTGGATCATGTAATTATTGGTGGGGATAAGTGGTGGAGTTGGAAAGATAAATAAAGAATTATTATTTTACTTTAACTTCTAATGTAGCTAATCTAAATGCCTCAAGATTAATAAATTTTTCTAGACCTCTTTCTATATATTCTGAAACTTTTTCAGGATTATACCTCATAAAATAAGTTATAAATCTTTCAAATAATTTCTTTGCTACAATTAATTTGAATGCTCTTTCTAAATCGTTTTGATTCCCGATTATATCTACCCTTATTTCAGGATCTTGTTTGACCTCATCTATATAACCTTTAATGGCTTCTTCCTCATTATCTGATAAAGCCACTTCAAATTTAGAGTTTATGGCTTCTACTACTTCTTTAATTGTAGAATACCTTATTTCTTTTTTATTCCCATATCTTGGCGAAGTCTCTCTTACAACAACAGCCTTTGTTTTTTCTAATCTGATTTTATAATTTTTAAGATAAACTTTCTTTAATTCTTCATCTAATTTTCCACTTTTACCTAATGGATTCAAATATTTAAATAAATAATAAGTAAACAAAGCAAAATCAAGAAGTTCTTCATCTTTAATGGAAACTAGATTATTCATATACGCGAAAGTTTTATTGAACTTGTTTAATAAACCTCTAAAAGATCTTCTTTCCTCTATTGAAAACTTTTTGTTTAGGCTCTCTTCAATTTTTGCTGCAATGTTCTCTAATTTTATTTGTGACGCTTCTTCAGAACATCCTTTCTTAAATTCTTTAATGTCTTTTTTTGTAAAAATGTTCATTTCCAATAATTGAACATATAAATCTGGAAGTTCCTTAACATTTAATCCAGAAAAATCATTAACTTCTTTTTTGAATTTTGTAAAAGCTTTAATTATTGCCTTATGAGAATTTGTAAAATCTACTACCAAGGTATCTCTTTTATTTGGATAAATTCTATTCAGTCTACTAATTGTTTGAACAGCGTTAATATTTGATACAGATTTATCTAAAAACATAGTGTGTAAAAGGGGTTCATTAAATCCATATTGATATTTATTTGCTACAATTAAAAATCTATATTTTGGTTTTTTAAATTCTTTCTCGATTGTTTTTTCTATTTTTCCATTCATGTTTGATTCAGTATATGTATTAATTTTTTCATCAGATTCAAGTTTAACGGATCCTGTAAATGCCACTAATGATTTAAACTCAGATCCTAAATCATTTAGAATTTTATCGAGAATTAATTTATATTTAACAGCAGCTTTTCTACTACTAGTAACTATCATTGATTTAGAGGAATTATTTTTAATAGCATATTTTGTATGATTATCAAAAATCTTTAAGATGATATTAACCTTATCAGTTATAACTTGATTATCTTCGTAAGCTTTATTTTTTAACTTCTTTGCAATAATTAAAGGGGGATATTCTTCCTCACTCTTTAATTTTTCAGATAATTGAAATAATGTATTATAGGTTACAATATTATCAGAGACATTTAGAATATATTTTTCTTGTTCAGCTTGATCCATACTATAAACATCTATAGGTTGACCAAACATTGTTATTGTTTTTTCACTTGGAGTAGCTGTTAAAGCAATAAAAACCAAATTTGGGAAATTCTTTTTTGCAATTCCAGAAATTAATTCTTCCTGAATATTTTCTTCATCTGGCTCAAAATGTCCCAACATATTTTTATGCAGTTTACCTGATTGAGATCGATGAGCTTCATCAATTATAAAACAAATCTTTTTATCCTTTTGATTTTTTAAAATTTCTTCTAATGTTTTAACAGAAAATTTTTGAATTGTTGTAACAATAACTTTGGTATTATTGTTAAGAGCTTCTGCAAGTTCGGTAGTTTTTTCAACATAAGCAATCAATCCTTCTTGAGATTCGCTTGCATCAATAGTTCCTTTTATTTGATTATCTAAATTAATTCTATCTGTTAGGATAATTGTAGAATTAAATATTTGTTTGTTATTTGAATGCATATATCTTAAAAACTTCTGTAATACTGAGATAGTATAACTCTTTCCAGAACCTGCAGAATGTTGAATAAGATATCTCAAATTAAGTTGTTTATT
>CAZGSA010000126.1:0-2184 GCA_964528215.1 Candidatus Woesearchaeota archaeon | reverse complement strand
ATTCTCCAGGATTTATAACTATATTATTAATTTCAGATATCCGCACAACTAAAGAAAGGGTATAATTTCCAGAAGTTCCACTTCCACCCCCACCACCAGCAGGAGGGTTAACCGGAGGGATTATAGAAGTATCAACAGAAAAACTTGTACTTGAGCTATTCAAATTTCCTGCATAGTCAGTTACATAAAGATTAAGCGCAAAATCTGCATCCAATGTAACATTAAAAGTTGTTTCATTTGAACAAGAAATTGTTGTATTTGCCACTTCTAAATTCAATCCCCTATAAACATTATATTTGCAAACAGCGGGAGAAGAATCATTTATAGAAAAGCTTAAAGGAATTCCAGTTCTAGAATTTTTCGTTCCTTTAGGATCTATAATAGATATTATTGGAGATCTTGTATCTAGGTAAAAAGTTGTATTTCCATTAAACGCAAAATGTCCCATACTGTCATTGCATTTTATATTCCATTTATAAGTTCCATCAGAAAGATTCAAAGAAAAGGTATTTTCTACATCGCTTATTGCAACACTAGTTTGATTCAGCAAGAAGCTTCCATTAAAATTCCCCCAAAGCTCGCATCTATCCAAATCTATATCACTAGGAGTATATCTAAATATAACATCATGAGAATTCAAATAAATATTAATTGGTGAACCTAAAATTATTGTTGGGGCACCCATAAGAACTGAAAAACTAGAGTTCTTCACAGCAATATTTCCTAAAGAATCATTTGCATACAAATACAATGTATAATCCCCGTCACTTCCAGTATCAAAAGTTGTATTCTCACAATTATTTATTGAGATATTTACTCCATCAAGAGAATACCAGCAAGAATCGAGATGATTATCTGAAACAGAAAATGTCAATTGAATATTAGTATTATATCCATAACTACCCCCTTCTTGCGGAGAAATAATTGTCAATTCAGGAGCAATACTATCTAATGTAACATTCAACCACCGAGTTATTGATGCAGACGAATGATTTTCATCTCCTGAAGATATAGCGGTAATATTATAATATGTGGAACTTCTTGTAGGAGTCACATTTAAACCATTCTCAGAAGTTCTATCTTCTCCATCTTTGTATATCGCAAGATTATCATACAAGCTTGTGGCAGTGATATTATACTGTTGGGGGTATTCTATTAATAAGTCTCCTTCTTGTCCATTCAAATAAAGTTTTATATCTCCCGCAATTTTATTTATAATATAATCTGTTTGTTGACTTGAAGATGAATAATTCTGATTTCCCATAGAAGTGCAGTTTATAATATAATCCTTTGCTGCCCTAATAATATCTAATCCATTCTCAACAGATTTGTCAATTCCATTAACATACAAAATAGTATCTAAATCAATAGAATTAGAACAAGAGAAATTTGATGTGCTTCCATAAACTATGCCTGAAGAAGGATTAGTAATTACTAATGTTGTTGACTCTATTTGAGTGATTGTAAATTGAGAGAAATTGCTTGATTGAGTGTAGTTCTCATTTTCCGCATAAGAACAATTAAAATTCCAAACTCCCGCTCCAAGAGTCTCAGCAACTCCTGATGTTCCATTTGTTAGACTTGTGCTCCCTACCCCAGTTACTAAAGAGCAAGTAGGAGTTATAGCAGTTCCATAATTTTGTGGACTTGCTTTATCAAAAGACAAGGATGTCTGACTAGCAGCTTTATTCACAACTAATGTTCCTTGTGACGTGCTATAAGAATAATTTTCGCTCTCAGAGATATTACACTTTATATTATACGAGCCAACAGCCAAAGTTGTTGTTATTGGATTGTTAACCTCTAAATTATTTATATATAGTTTTGGAATTCCATTAGTTACAGAGCAACTAAATGTTATTGGAATTCCATAGCTAACCCCGCTCCACCCAACAGAACTTGACAACATCAAACTATTTGTTGCTTTGCTTATAGTATAACTTCTCAATCCAGAAGAATTTCCGTTTCCATAGCTATCATTTGCATACCATTTATAAGAATAAACTCCAGCCGCCAAACTAGTTCTATTAAAAGTCCAAACTCCGCCAACACCAGTTATATTTCCATTTGTATAATTTCTCCCATTAAACTCTATCCACACACTTCCAATAGCAGAACTATCTGTTATATTCACAGAAAAATTATAAATCTGATTAGGGGAATATGCAGAATTATTTCCTGGAG
>CAZGSA010000125.1:0-2293 GCA_964528215.1 Candidatus Woesearchaeota archaeon | reverse complement strand
TTCACCTGCGAACTAATTTTCGGTTGCTAGTGACATATGTCACTGGGTCATACACAGATTCAACAACCCCAATATTTATAAATTATTCTTTCTTACTTTAATCATGGTAAAAAAAGTAGGAATTAATGAAATCGACCCCAACTATAAAAAGAGGATAGATTCATCTGGTGAAGAACTTAACAAAGTACTAATTGATAATTTTGTGAATCTACAAAAAGTTTTAACAAATCTATCTATAAAATTCGAAGAACTTTCCTCAAATATCTCAAAATTATTGCAATTATTTGAAATTTCAGCAAAAAGCTTTGCAGAAAAATACCCTGAAGGAATGATTACCCCAGGAATAAATAAAGAGTTTATCAATAAAGTTGATTCTCTTCTTGATCAAAACAAAACCATTTCAAGAGGGATTACATTAATTGAAGAAAGAATAAGTGGGAGGCCAAGAAATTTTCCTCAGCAACATCCACAGCAGTTTCCACAACAGCAATTTCAACAACAGCAGTTTCCACAACAGCAATTTCAACAACAGCAATTTCAACAACAGCAGTTTCCACAACAGCAGTTTCAGCCCCCTCAATCTTTCTCTCCCTATCCCCAACCCCCCCAAATACCTTTAAAAAAACAAGAAGATAAAAATAAACCAATGAATTATGCAGATTTCAAACAAAGTAAAAAAAGTCCAGATTTTGATTAAAAATATAAAAAAAATCTATCAACAATCATTTTAATATCTATAACTCTAATCTTCAATTCCTGGAGATATCCTAATTCATATTGATAAAAGAAAAACATGGTATTAAAACAACTTAATAATATAAGGATAGTTTTTCTTGAAAAATTTGTCCAAGAATTAATTGTAAATTCTGCTCAAGAAATCCTAGTAGCAAATAAAATAGAAATAGAAAAATTAAGACAAAAATTTACACCACACCCCATTCTTCCTAATCAAAATTTTCAGACAGCATCACAAACTGCTATTCTCCCTCCAATTCAATACCCAAAACCGCAACCAGCCCCCCAGATGCGACAAAAACCAACAAAACAACCCCTAGGGTTTGAAAGAACTTTAATCCCTCAAAAGATTAAACCTCTTCCAAGGAATAATTCTCAAGAAGAAAATATTCAAAGAATTCAAAGAATATTAAAATCTCAACAACAATCACCCCCAATATTTTCAGGACATGCCCTAGCAAAATTACAGTCTTTAATCCAAGACCCCATGGTCCTTTCAATAGAATGTCCTGGCCCTGAAAAAAATATCCTTGTAAGAACCTATAAGAAACTAAATATAACTAGATTTATATTGACAGATTCTGAAATAGACAAGATAATAAATTATTTTTCAGAACAAGCAAGAATCCCAGTGATAGGGGGAATTTTAAAAGCAGCAGTAGAAAATTTAATAATATCTGCAGTAAAATCAGATTATGTTGGTTCTAGATTTATCATAAATAAGATGACGCCTTACTCTTTAATTGAAGAGAAGAAGTAAAAATCAAAAAAGGAGGGAGAAGAAAACTCCTCCCATTTCCCCTTTTTACAAAGCCCTAAACAATTTCTGTTTTTAAATGATTTAGATGGTTTAATTGCCATTATAACAAAAATAACATCCAAAACCTTATATCTTTAAACAACTTATTAGAAAATATATTTAAACCATAGAACATTAATATATTAAACTAAATAATCTAATACAAATTTAAGTTAATCAAAATCAAGTCTAGCTAAACAACAGATATAAGCTACTAAAACTTAAAAATATCTGTTTTATCAATAACTACTCAAAAACAAACAGAAGAAGAGAACAAAAAGATTATTAAAAATGCAAAAAAAAGATAAAATAACAAAAGCAAAAATTGAAAAATATCAAACCTTAACAGCAAAAGCTCTAAAAATTGCAAAAAAAGCAATTAATAAAAAAAGAAGTATAGAAGCTCATGAAATTATTATGATGGTTGAGGCTTATCTCTCAGATTCAAAATATTTTCAAAAACAGCAAGATTATATTAATTCATTTGCAGCAATAAACTATGCTCATGGATGGATTGATACAGGTGCAAGATTAAAAATATTTAATGTGACTGATAATAAATTATTTACCATATAAAAACATCTTCTCAAATTAAAATGCCAAGCTCTTTTTATCTATCTTAAATCATTTTAATTCCCCCTAATTTTTTCATCTGCATAACTTAAAGTCCTAAAAAATATTAATACAAGTTATATAACTCCTAAAAAATGACTTCCTCCTACACCTAAAGGTGTAGGTTTCCATGATGCTCTTCCTGAG
>CAZGSA010000124.1:0-2322 GCA_964528215.1 Candidatus Woesearchaeota archaeon | reverse complement strand
ATCTTACGTTATCCACAGATAGGATTTGTGGAGAAACTTCCTAAGGCTTTAAATATTTTTTATTCTTTTTATTTTTTTGTTCCCGATGAAATACCTAAATATGAATTAATTATTAACAAAGAAGATATAATACTTTTGAATGAAGCATTGCCATCAAAAGAATTAGTTGGCGATATTTATATGATTTCTGGTGGATTGGAAAAAGAGAGCAAAAAAAAAGCAAAAGCAAATTTTATTGCTAACGGGCAAAAATATAAAGTAATGATTAGTTATCGAGGTGATTGTTCAGAGCATTGGGAAAATCAAAAAAAATCTTTGAGAATCGATTTTCAAGATAAACTATTCAATGGCAAGAGCAGTATAAACTTAATTATAGCTGAAGAAAGAAATTATATTTTGGAAGAGTTTAATAATTATCGTGCTAAAAAATTAAATTTATTTGTTCCTGATAGTCAATTGGTTAATTTGATTATAAATAAAGAACGCTTCGGTGTTTATTTTGAAATAGAACAATGGAGTAAGGAGATGTTGGAACGAAACAACTTGCAATCAGATACCAACTTATATGGAGAAAACGATTTGTTTTTAATAGACGATAAAGTACATTCTATTTATTCGTCAATTAATTATTGGAAAAAATATTATAAAAATAAATATGATAAATTGGACAGTTATGATGATCTTGATAATTTATTAGGATTATTAAATAATCCTGACGATGATTATTTTATTAAGCATATTGGTTTGATTCTTGATTTGGATAATTTTTATCGTTGGCAAATTAATTCTATTTTGATCAATAGCTTGCATCAAAATAACATTCATAATGCTCGTTTATACTTTGATATTGAAATTGGTAAATTTAAATTTATTCCATGGGATGTTTCGCCCTCTTTAGATAATAGATATGGCCTTGAAACAAAAATAATTGATTTTAATTATAACGAATTAGTAACAAGAATTTTAAAAAATGATGAATTTCGTCAGCAGCGCGATCTGATTTTATGGAGCTATGTTAAAGACGAAAATAACCTAAAAGAAGATTTAGAATATTACGACAAGCTTTTTACTAAAACTAGACAGTCTTTTTATAAGGACTGGAAAAAACCAGAATCAAATTTGAAAATGGGAAGACAGATTCAGTCAGGTCGCAATATTATTGAAGAAAGCTTTTTAAATATTCGGAATAATTTAGAAAATAGTTTTGTCAATGCTAATATTAGAATTGCTAATATTGATCAACAAAATTTTTTAAATTTAGAAATAACTATTGATGGGCATAGTTCAATAAATTGGCAAAGCATTGAATTAATAGGCATTTCTAATGATTGGATAGGATTACAAATTTATCAAGATACTAATAATAACGGAAGGATTGACATGGGAGATAAACGGTTGTCTATTAAATATCAAAAAGAAATAGAATCAATTAAAATAGAGAATATTAATGAGATTCTTTTTTCAAATCATAATTGGGACAAAGATTATCTTGAAACAATTGATATTTTGCCGAATGTTTATAACTATCTTCTTTATTTCCCAAACAAATTGTTTGTCGATGAAGAAAAATTTAATGTAAAATTAGGATTTAAAAATATAGTAACTGAGAAAAAGATTGAACCATTGATTAAATATTCTTATAAGGATAAATTCATAGAAATTGATTCTGATATCAATAGATATGATTTTATTAAGAATTATTCTCTTTTTTCCATTGGAACAGAAGATAACGAAATTAAAATTAAAAGAGGAACATATTTTATTAATAAGAATATTATTATTCCCAGTCAATTTAAATTAAAGATTAATTCTGGCGTACAGCTTAATTTTTCTCCAGATGTTTCTTTGATTAGTTATGGATCAATAGATGCACAAGGCACAAATCAAGAGCCGATAATTTTTACAGGTCAAAATAAAAGCGATGGATGGGGAGTACTTGCAATGGTTGATTCGGGAAAAAACATTTTTGAAAATTGTATTATTGAATATGGAGGAGAAGCATATATCAACGGTATTTTTTTAGTGGACAATTAGCCATTCATCATGCAGATGTTATTATTAAAAATTGTAAGTTTCAGTTTGCGGATGGTGATGATGGATTGAATATAAAAAATGGTAAAGTAGAAATTAAAAATAATATTTTTAGTAATAATAAATTTGATGGACTTGACTTAGATTGGGTTACCGGTGTAGTGTCAAATAATTATTTTTCTGACAATGGACAAGAAACAGACATAGATGGAGATGGATTAGATTTATCAGGTTCAGCAAATTTAATGATTTTTAATAATAAGTTTAAAGATTCACCTGATAAGTGTTTAA
>CAZGSA010000123.1:0-2349 GCA_964528215.1 Candidatus Woesearchaeota archaeon | reverse complement strand
AATTCCTGCATTAATTGCAATGACTATTTTTATGGGGGCTGTTCAAGGAATGGGTAGGGCTATTGCTGGAGAAAAAAAAGAAGGGTCATTAACAAGAGTATTTCTTACACCTACTTCTAATACAACTATAATTTCTGGAACTTTAATTTTTTATATAATCTTTGAGATGATAAGAGCAGTATTGATATTAGCTTTTTCTATGTTTTTATTTGGGGTTACAATCTCAGGTAGTTATCTCTTAGTTGGTTTAATCTTATTTATTTTTGTAAGTTTATGTGCTTCAATTGGTTTATTAATTTCAGCTATAGTAAAAACTGAAGCACAATTCACAGGTATTGCTATGTTAATAAGTATGCCAACAATGTTTTTATCAGGAGTATTTTTTCCTGTTCAAGCAATGCCTAAAGTTATGCAAGTTATTGCTACATTCTTACCTATAACTTATGCAGCTGATGCTTTGAGAACTGTTGCAGCAAAGGGTTTAGGATTAAGTTATATATTATCTCCCTTAGGAATTTTACTAATCTTCTTGGCAGTTTTTCTTGGTTTAACCGTAGTTTTATTTAAGAGAAATATTGAATGATGCAACAAAATTAAGAAGAATAAAAAGTCAGATCAGGGAAGCACTTAATTAGGTGTTTTAGTGAGCATGCAATTCACTATTTTTTGGATAAAAAGCAGAGGCACTTAACTGATTACAATTCAAACTCATCAATAAAATTAACAATTGTATTATATTTTTCTAAAAATTTAAATCCTCTGTCGGTTAATGAAATAGATTTATTATTCTTATTATTAACCTCTTTTATAAATTTTTTTTCAATTAACTCATTAAAATAGTCCTTAAATCTCGCAGTGGAAATATTAGATTGTCTTAATAGTGGGGTTGATTTTATAGAATTATGATTTAAATGAATTATTGTTAATATATCTTTAATAATCTCTAATTTGTTTCTTTTTGCCATTTTAACTAGGACCTGTTTTTTTAAGAACTTTGTAAAGTATTATTAAAAAAATGACTAAAGAAGCCACATAAATAAAGAGTTGAAATGTTTGGAAAAACTCTGGAATTAAGATGTCAATAATGTTAAGTATCCAAAAGAATGACAATAATATGTAAATCACATGTAAATTGTGTCCTTTCGATTTCTTCTTCTTATTTTTATGAGAGATATAAATTATAAATAAAACAATAAAAAATAAAAAAAGATTTATTCCTAAATATGCTAAAGCATTTTTTGATAACAAAATTGAAAATGAAAGGATAATTGCTAATAAGTGAAATAAGTAAATCTTTTTAGAATTTCCGTTCCATTTTTTCCACATTGCACTATATAACAAATAGAAAATAGCCATTGAACTAAAATACATAAAAATAAACAAAGTAATTTGACCAAATGCAAAACCAAAAGTTCTAGGTGAGATATCTAAGATAGCTCCAACATTAAAATAAACCATCACAAATTTTATAAATGACCTAAAAAAATATGCTAAGGCAAAAAATAAAAAAGCTTGTCTGAAATATTTTATCCCTTTATGAGCGCTTAATTCATAAAGTTTTTTTGTTCCAAAATAAATCATCAAACTACAGACTATAATAACTAAAGAATAAATTATCTCTGTTCCAAATCCTGGAGAAATAAATTCATGGATAGGAAAACTTTCAAACATAGCTCTTCCTGTCATTGGTGGCATTTTATCTTGGCATATATAATAAAAATATGTATTTAAGTCTTTATAATCTAAATGGACGTTAAATCCATCTTGTTTAAAAATAAAGGATGGGATTTTAATTTAATGAAAAATACAAATACTCTGGTAATAGTTGTTTTAATCCTATTAGTAATAAGCAACTTATTTTTTGGGTATATGTTTTTCTTTCATAATAACCAGCCTAATTTTAATAGAGGGAATTTCCAACAAATGCAACTGACAAATGAACAGATACAAAGTGTAACTTCTTTTTTTGAAAATACTCTAGATACTAATGAAATAACTGATTATTGCAATAACAACAGGATGGAATGTTTTTATTATTGCAGAACTATAAATCCTGACCACGAAATTTGTTCTCAACTTATGCAAGGAAGACCGAATTCTCAACAGACTCAGAGATTAAATTAGTTTAATTAAACCTCAAAATGAAAAATAAAGTAATTGAATTAAAAGATGTTTGGAAAACCTATAAAATGGGAAAAATTCAAGTTCATGCTATAAGCGATGTTAATTTAACAATAAATAAGGGAGAGTTCATAGTTATTACTGGAACCAGTGGAAGTGGGAAAAGCACTATGATGCATTTAATTGGCTGTTTAGATATTCCCTCGCAAGGTTCTATTTTTTTAGAAG
>CAZGSA010000122.1:0-2378 GCA_964528215.1 Candidatus Woesearchaeota archaeon | reverse complement strand
TATAAAAATTGTTGTCTGACTTTTGATTTCTCTTTTTTTTATTTGCATTTTTAAACCTCGATTAAATATATTTCATCATTTCATAGGAGTTCCATTAGGATTAAGATTATTTAATTTCATAGCATTATCAATCATCTTTCCTGCTTCTTCTGGACTTGGTTCAAATAAATGTCCATATTTATCAATAAGCCCATACTGATTATGATTTTTTTTAAATTCCTCTTTATTTTCTCTAAAGGTAATTTCAACAGCCTGTCTGCTAACCCCTCTTCCTTGATTCGCCTTTTTAATTTCTTTTGCCATTTCTTTAGTAGCAGATTTACGAAACTCTGAAATAAATTCCTCATCAGAAGTTGTTGAAATTACTTTTCCAGTCTGAGGATTTATTTGAAGATGAGAATTTATAACTTGTGCATATTCTGGATTAATTTTTTTTGCAAGGTTCATTGCTTCATAAATACTCTTGCCATTTGTAAGGAATTTCAAGAGAAAAGGAGCATTTTTTGGAGGTGTAAATGGAGTTTTTTTTAATATCTGAAGCATCTCATCCCGATTTATTTTTTTAATCTCTGGTTTTGGTTTTTCTTCTGGCTCTGGAATAGGGATTGGCAAAGATTCAAATTTTTTTATCTTTTCAGGAAACTCTTTTTCTAAATATTCTCTTTTTTCCGGATTATTTTTTGCCCAAAATTCATCTATTGTAAGTTTTTTAATTTCATCTTCTTTAAAAGTTGCAAGAACTTTTCTATCTTCTTTATCCATATAGTAATTATAACTAAATCTAGAGGATAAAAGTTTGTGAATATCTGTCCCATCATAGACATAATCTTTCATCCAGGAAAAATCTTTATTAAGATTAGCAGTAGCATATTGGTTAAAATTGCTAATTAAAAGCTTAGCATTTTCATTTTTCTTAGAAATTAATTCCCCTTTATCATTATAAGGGATTAGCTCTATTGGGACTGTTGTTGTTTTCTCTACTCCTCCTACTTTTTTTAATATAACTCCATTTTTTCTAAAAAATATCTTCCCATTATCATTCATATAAATGCTTTTATAATCTTCATTAATTGCAAATTGCCCCACAGTTTCAACTTTTGAAATAAAACCTTCTTCTTCTCTTTCAAGAATCGTAATTTTAGAATTTGCAAAACCCTGGATAGCAAAATGGTCTGTTTCTGCATCAAGTTTAGAAAAAGAATTTCCTTGTTTAAGTTCAAGAACAGGAGTAGCCTTACCCATTCCAACAACAATTAATTTTTTGTTTTGTTTATCTACAATAACAGCAGAATCAAATCCCTCTGGAACCTTACTAACCTCTTCTATTTTATTTCCAATAAATGTTTTTTCACCCTGAGCATGATAAGTTTCATCTTCAACAAAATCCATTTTATCATACATTAATTCATCTCCTTTTTGCCAGTAAAATTTATCTCCCTGAGCTCTTAAAGTCCCTTTAAATTTAATATCTTCTCCTTCAATTTCTATTTCTTGTTCTGATTTAAACTTAAATTCTGTTTCTTTTTTCTCTAAATCAACTTTTTCAGGTCTTTTTATTGCAGTATTGGTTGAGATTTCTACAACCTCATTTTGAATATTTATAAGGTCTCCTTCATAAAGTTTAACTTTATAACCCTTTATAAGAATTTCAATACCTTGTTTTTTTCCATCTTTTTCTTCACCACCCATAGATTTAAAATTACTTCCCTCTGTTAATTGATTCTCCTTATCAAATTTAAGGATATTTTCAAACTCTCCCTGCTGAACTTTATAACTTCTTTCTATATCCCCTTCCTTATCTAAAAATTTAATTGTAAACCCTTTGCCTTTAATAACTGTTTTTTCATCTTCTTGCATAACTTCCACATTTGCACTGTCTTCTAAAACTTCTATTATAACTCTATCTTCTAATCCATTAAAATATTTCCCAACATTCCCTGAATCTCCTGATTCTATTGTTGCACTGCCATCCTTAACAATTTCTTTTAACCCTTTACTAATTAAATCACCAATCCCTGCATTAATAGAAAAAGTAGCTATAAAAATTAGTAAGAGAGATAATATTCCTAAAACAAATATTTTTTTAATTACCATATTATTCTTTAAATGCAAACACAAACTCATAGGCCTCCTCATTTATCTGAGAATTATTATCTGTTATTACAAACATTATTGTTTCATTGTCATAATCAAAGGCATCAACATATAAATCATATTCAGAAGCTAAATCTGCAATACAATCCATGCAAATATCTCCAAGATTATCTAAGGTTTCTAAAGTTATATTTTCTGCAACATTATAAATAATTCCTAATCTCACAGGAATTTCTATATCTTTAAAACTCTCAAAAAAATAATTCTTTTCTCCTTTTGTTATT
>CAZGSA010000121.1:0-2474 GCA_964528215.1 Candidatus Woesearchaeota archaeon | reverse complement strand
AAACACCAAAACAGAATCCACTTACTAAAGTAAGTGGTTTAATTTCTGACATTACAAAAACCCTAGATAAAGAGAAAACTAAGATGCAATTAAAAAAACAACACAAAATAATTATATTTACCATACTAACAATAATACTATTTTTAATAGGATTATATCTAAGGGCTTATATCTCATTACACTCTCCCTTACCCTACTCACCCTATGAAGCATTTGTAAACTCTCCTAATCAAACAGAATTTATAGAAAAACAAGGAGCATATCCTACAAGCTCTTTAATAAACAAGATTATACCAAATCAACTAAAAAACATATATTGGGTCTACATTTTTGGAGCAATAATAATATTTTTTCTAGGAAAAGAACTAACAAATAAAAATCTTGGAGGATTTTTAGCTTTTTCAATTTATGCAATTTCACCAGAAAATCTTTTGCAATATACAAAAACAATAAGCACAAGTGGGCTATGTTATATCTTTATCTGGACAACCCTACTCTTTTTTATAAAATATCTAAAAAACAAAAAGACTCATAATATAATCTTATTTACAATTTTCTCACTTCTTGCACTCACCTCTTATCATACAGGAGCAACAGCTTTAATAATGATTTTAATAGGGCTATTAATATCAATAATCTACTCATCATTAAAGATTGAAGATTCTAAAATAAACATAAAAATAGACACCAAGATAATTATTTCACTTATATTTTTAACAATATTTTATACTTTTTGGGTAAAGATATTTGACCCTGCACAATTAACACTTATAATAAATTCATTTGGAGGAACAAAAAATATAGGGATTTTTATTATCTTCTCTTTGTTTATTTTATTCATAATTATCTTATATTTAATAAGAAATATAAAACTTCTTCAATCAGAATACATTCCTTTATTATTTTTAGTTGTCTCAATTATCTTAATCTTTTCAAGGATTCATTTTTTTAAACTTCTATTAAACCTAGGTCCTGAAAATTATTACTCTTCTGCAATAACTTTAAACAACTATCTAGCTCAGGCACTATTAACTCATAGTTATATCTTGCTTCTCCTGCCTATTTTATTTAGAAAAAACATATCAAAAAGAGCCATCTTCCTAAAAGGTTGGTTTTTAGGGCTAATAATCATCTCTCTTGGATTAATTTTTGAGCATTATTATGCAAGAATCTTTGATTATTCATTTCCCTTGATGTATTGCTTATTTGCAATCTATTGGACTGAAAAAAAGAAGTTTAGAACATTAGTAATAATCTCAACCATAATCCTCTTAATAATCTCTCAACTAATGATTTACAATGACCCATTTACAATGAGGAGATATTATAATCAAGAGGAGATAGATTCTGTTCAAAACATAATTGATTTAAAAATATTACCTCAAAATGCAACAATTGCCAGTGACTTAAGAACCTCTGCATTATTTAGTTATTTAGGGAAGAATGGAATAAAATTTGGAAGAGAAGGATATAAATTTCATAATACTCTGTTTTATAATTATGAAGACAAAGAAAGTTTATTCAGTCTAAATATAGACTATGTAATTTTATCAGAAACAATGAAAAACATTATCTATGCAATGAGTTTTGAAACAACTCTCCTAACAAATAAAAATTTTGAGTATTATGACAAAAACTATAAACAAATTTATAATGATGATTTAATTTATGTTTATGAAATAAATAATCAATAAAAAACAAAATGAAAATAGCAATATTCCACCAATTTCTCGATAATATTGGAGGAGCAGAGATAGTTACACTACAACTAGCAAGGCATCTAAATGCAGATATCTACACAACAAATATTGATTTTGAAAAAATTAAAAAAATGGGATTTGAAGATATAATCCCTAGAATAAAATCTTTAGGAAAAATACCAATTAATGCTCCTTTTAGACATCAACTAGCTTTTTACAGATTCAGAAAACTAAATTTAAAAAATAAATATGATTTTTATATTATCTCGGGGGACTGGGCAATGTCAGGAGCTGTAAATAATAAACCAAATCTATGGTATGTTCACTCCCCGCTAAATGAATTATGGGAATTTAAAAATTACATTAAACAAGAGCTTTTATCTTGGTGGAAAAGACCAATCTATGAAATCTGGGTTAGGTTCAATAGAAAACTAACACTAAAATATGCAAAACATGTACAAAAATGGGTTTGCAATTCAAAAAATACTCAAAACAGAATAAAAAAATACTATAAAAAAGATGCAATAATCATAAATCCACCGATTGGAACAAAAGATTATTGCTACAAACCGCCAAAAAACTACTGGCTTTCTGTAAATAGATTAATAACACACAAAAGAATAGAAGTTCAAATTAAAGCATTTCAAAAACTTCCTAATGAAAATTTAATAATTATTGGAAGTTATGAAAAGAAAGCAACCCAGTTTGAAAAATATAAACAATATATTGAAAAAATCAAACCAAAAAATGTAAAAATATTAAACTGGGTTAGTT
>CAZGSA010000120.1:0-2492 GCA_964528215.1 Candidatus Woesearchaeota archaeon | reverse complement strand
ATAATTCTCCTAGATTGATTGTTGTTGATTTTTTTGCCGAAGGTTGCATGGACTGGGTTATGCTTGCTCCTATTATTGAGTATTTAGCAGATAAAATAAAAGAAGTTAAATTTGTCAAGATTAATATTGAGGAGAATCCAGAATTAGCAAGAAAATACAATGTTTCAACTATTCCTTGCTTGATTGTTTTTAAAGATGGGCAAGAAGTTAATAGGATTATTGGATCTCAGGATTCTGGAATTATCGAGAAAAAAGTTAGAGATCATTTGTGATTTTATTTCTAATATCAATAATCTAAGCTATTATTGGTTGATGAGAGCATGTATATTAATGCTATTCTTCTTTGTAACATTATTTTCTATAAGTTATTGATGTAATTACTGAATCTTCTAATATCTCTAATGATTTTATGAGGATGATGTTCTGCTGATAACTTATATACTTGTTTGATAAATTATTGACATTCTCTTACTGATAAATATATTTTTTGATGTAATTATCTTTATAAACAAAAAAGATTGAAACAAGATATGAGTGAGCAAAAAGAAGGTAGAAAAGAGTTTGATGGAAATATTCCAGTTTTAACAGCAAGGGGTAGAGGTATTGCTGAAGCTTGGGAAAATTCTGTTGTTGAAATTTTTAATAAGGGTGCATATTATGTTCGGCAAGGTTCTAAGGATAAAGGTAGATTTCATTATGATTCAACAATGGCTATTACTGTTGAAAAACCAGATGATGATTTATTTATGCATAAATATGTTAGATTTGATTTTGGAGATTTATTTGAATATGAAATGGAGATTTTAGGTGCTAAAAATTCTTTAACTCATAATCCTAAATTTGATCCAATAGGTGATACAAGATGGCCTTATCAGTATAATGATAGTTTTACAAGTTATCCTGATTCAAGGGGTGGAAGAATTGATCAGATAGAAGGGATGGTTGAGGGATTATGTAAAGAACCTTACAATAGAAGGCATCAAGCTATTACTTGGGTTCCTGAAAGAGATATGGGGGCTAAAGATCCTCCTTGTTTACAAAGTCTTTGGGCTTATATTGCTCCTGTTGGAGATGGTGTTGGAGAAGTTGAACAATATAAATTAAATTTAAATGCTCGTTTTAGAAGTAGAAATGTTATGCAGGCAGCACCTATGAATTTAAGGGGATTGCATGTTCTTCAAAGTAGCATAAGGGATGCTGTGATTGAAAGAACAGAGATGAATCTTGTAAATGGAAGGCTTTTGGATTTTTCTGATTCATATCATGTTTCTGCAAATGATAAACCAATTTTAGAAGGATTTATGAGAAGGCGTGAGAAGGCATTAGCAGGTGAAACACCTGTAGATGAAAAAGAAATTGAACAAAGAGCTTATCCTATTGAATTTGTTAGAGAAAGATATGTTGAAGTAGCACCTCTAATTGAAAGAAAGGTTATAGACCAAGTTACAAAAAGAGCTTTAGAAAGGTTTGGAACTGAAGCAGAAGCTGTAAAACAATGGTTAAATAAAGAAATTGAAAAAATAAAAACTATTGCAGCTAGTAGAAAAGCTGCAATTGGGATTGAATAATATGGCTATTAAAAAAATTGAGGTTATAAGAGAATTTCCTTTTAGTGAATTAAGTAGGAGATTAAAAACTGTTGGTTTAAGAGGATTTCCAGATGTTAAACCTTATAGAAGTGCTAAAATAAGTATTAATAGTCTTAGCCCTGAGCAAGTTGAAAAAAAATTATTTACACCTCAACCATCTGTTTATCTTCCTCAACTCCAAAATGTTTCTAATATTTCAAGATTATTTACAGAACAAGGAACTAATATATTTCAATTAAATGGGTCTTGTTCTGGAATTGATTATGTTGCTACTGATGAAAATGGAAAACAGACAGAGTGGACTATAATTCCTCCTGTTGTTGAAGTTCTTCCCTTTGAATTTAATAGAAATGGTAGGTTAGACTATCATGATTTAATTGGAGAAGAGTTAAAGGCAAGAATGAATGAAAAGGGTTATAAATTAAATCAAGAAGTCAGAGATTTGAATCCTGATGTTTATGATAGATTTAGAGGTGGTGGTATGCTTTCTGAAATTTGTGATGGTTCTCATAGAATTGAAGTTGGAAAAAGATTCGGTTTAGAGCAAAATATTTTAGTAATTCAAGATGTTGTTGCAGGATTTCCTTATTATGCTGCTCCACAACCTTATTCTGCTGTTCATGAAGAGCCTGTTAGAGATGTAGATAAATTAGATAAGGTTCATATTTTAACAGAGCCAGGTCATAAACTTCTTTATAGGTTATTTCCAAGTGGTGGTATTAAGAGTGGAGATATAAGATTAACTAAAGGAAAGGTTGATTGAATAGGGGCATTAATTATATTCATAACTTATAAAATATGATGCTATGAATATGAGTAGTATAATAAAATCAAAAAATGCTTTCTGAAAATATTAGGGAGATGTTATAAACAAATCAGAAGATAAATTATCTTAACCTTAGA
>CAZGSA010000119.1:0-2523 GCA_964528215.1 Candidatus Woesearchaeota archaeon | reverse complement strand
CAATATCACAATAAGCATTTAAAGTAAGATACTCTTTTCCCATATAAGAGTAACTAACAGTAATATCTACATAATTTCTTTTATCTCCTGCTCCATAATACACAATTTTATTGGTTTTTACATTATAATTTATTTCAGACTCCCAAGGAAGAAGAACAGTTACTGTTTCCTGCGGGACAAGAATATATTCGGTAGAACTTCCTTCAGGGTCAGATATAGTAAAAATCGCTTTATTCTCGGACTCAACAACTAAGCTCATCTTTCCTTCAGAACCCCCTTGAGTAGATTCGGTTAATCTATCACTCTCCTCTGCTTCTATCAATTTATCCACAAATTCCGAAGTTTCTTGTGCAAATCTAAACCCGTAAGGGATACATTTATTATCAGTATAATAATCTGCTTGGTAAAAATATTTAGGAGTCATACATCCTGAACACATTCCCGGAGAACAAGATCTTTGAGATTCCATTTTAGGAGCCCCACAAGAAGTATCTATGCAAGTATATGTTTGCTCTCCGTGAGGGGGACATATCACTGGTTCTAATTTACACTGCCAAGAAGAATAACATTTCTCCCCAGAAATATCAGAAGGACAGGTTGCTAAATCTTTTCCAATTATCCTTGAAACAGGATAATCCAATATAAATGCCCAGCTCCCTTTATATTCCATCTCATTATTTTGCAATTTAGAAATAAAATCATTAGTTTTCTTTTGCTCTAATTTAATTGCTTCTGTATCTGAAAGATATTTAGATTTATAATTTTCAAATCTAATTACTTTATTCTCATTAATCCACAAAATGGATTTTGTGATTCCTTGATAATTTCCTAGTGTATCTAGATAATCATAAATACAAACATAAACTTTTTCTGTAGGATATTCTTCTGTAGAAACAATTTCGCCTCCAGTAGAACTTACTTCTTTAACAACGTCATAATCAACAACTCTACAATTCTCCCCTTTATAAGAAGTTAGAACCAGTTCACTAAACCATGTTTCTAAATCAACATCTTTGTTATCATAAATTTGAACACTATAATAAAGATTATTGTATTCATTCCAGAGATTAGAATACCAAAAAGTAGAATGTTCTCTAAACTTCTCTGTCTTGCCATTTATCCAATTATCTCCAGTGTAATTCCATGTTCCAAAGTTTGTCCATGTATTTCCATATTCATCACTAAAATTTTTAGAATTTTTTACTTTCTCAACCAAAGATGAGCAAGTTTGTGTTCCCCCGCAATCTTGAGGGCAATTAGCTGAATCTTCTCCATATCCAGGAAGCTCATGATAAAAACAAACACCATCCCCACAATAAGGAATTTCTTTGCAACAAACTAATTTAACATTGTCTTCACTACAAGAATAATCAAATTGAGTATAACTCCCACAACCTCTAATTGCGCTAGTACATTTATACCCTGCTTGAGTACATTGACTTGGAGGCGTTATGCAAGCTCCATCACTGCAACCATTCGCACAAAACTCATAAGTTAAACTAGATGGATCTGCTGAATAGCAAAGATAAGGAATTCCAGAAATATCTGTAGTACAAGGGTCTATCTTACCTGCATAAGCACCTCTGCAATAAAAAACATCTTTGTAACCACTATTAATACAGTCTTGTTCATCTATAGCGTCAGGACTTCCATATGCACAATATTTTCCTGTTGTCGGAGGAATTACTCTTCCCGCAATCTCACTTATTTGAGCATCAGAAAGAACAGTATTGTAAATCCTAACATCATCAATTAAACCATTAAAATAAGTATTGGCTGTATCTGCCCTTAACCCCATATTCAAGGGTTTGATATTTGTAGCTAAATCTCCAACATAATCTTTTCTTCCGCACTCTATTCCATTAACATAGAATATAATCTTGCCATTCCCAACACTCATTGCAACATGAGTCCACTCGTTAGCTTTGTAAATGCAATATTCTGGAGTAGGGATAAGAGCAGGAATAAGAATTACAGAAGTCTTGCCAGCAGTGGTATTGGTAATATATGTTTCAAATTTTCCATTTACTGCAGTTCCTATGGACCATAAATTGCCTTTTCCAACAACAGTTCCTCTATGCAATGTAGATGGCTTCATCCATGCAGAAAGAGTTACTTGATTCAAATTGAATTGGGAAGGACTTCCACAATTAATATAACCATTTCCAGAAAAACTCTTCTCATTATTCCCCCCTCTAAGACTACCATTATAATCGCCAACCCCCACTCCTTTAATTACACAATTCAAATTATTCCCCGAACTGTCAAAAATTCCTGTTTTGTCTTCAAAATCATAATTAGCAACAAGGTTAGTTGAATCACTAACAGCTTTTCCAGTTGCCTTCCCAAAAAAGTCAGAAAACCACGAGGCAGAAATAAAAGAGATGGATAAAACTAATAGTATCCCAAAAATAAAAAAATACCTCTCCCCTCTTTTCATAACCGTAACTAGAAAAATATACTTTATAAATATTTTGTAAAAATGATACTGTTACCTTATCGGGTTATCCTCTAAATTTGCAC
>CAZGSA010000118.1:0-2666 GCA_964528215.1 Candidatus Woesearchaeota archaeon | reverse complement strand
TAAACTTTTCTAAGTAGAAATTAATGGCCCCGCGCAGAATCGAACTTCCGAATACTAGGTGTAAACAATATAGTGGTTTTTTACCATCAAAATAATAAGTTTACTTATTAATTTAGCCAAATGTTGCTAATTAACAACCACAGCAGATTTTATTGCACTTGGAGGAAGATTTTTACTTGCATCAATAATCTCTATACCAAGTGTCCTTCCTTCATTATCTAAATCAATATTTACAGAATCATTTAATGAGATAGTCTGAGCTACTTCTCCTTCTTCAATATCTTTAAAATAAATAAATGCTGTATCTACATCCTTATCATATTCTATTTTCATTTCCACATTAAGGTTATCACCTTTATATATTTATCTTCTTGCGAGTATACAATTTTTAATGTTTTATCTTTAATTTTCTTATGAGCTTCTTTTTTATTGTTTTTTGAAACAATGTAATCTGGCATTTCAATAGTTTCTAAAACTTCATTCATTTTTATACCTCTTTCAAATAATCTCTTTTTTGCATGACTTGATAGGGTTATTTTCATTTGTTATTCAATTAAAGTAACTATAAAATTCTTTTGGAAAGATGGGCGATACCAGGATCGAACTGGTGAGTCTTCTGCTCACAAAAGCATTTTCTTATTTTTAAGGTTTTAGTAAAAATGCTTTTGTTCGGTGTAAACAGTATTATCCTTTTAGTAACATTTTTGGATAGAACTTTTGTTCTATATGTTGTTACACGAGTTTTTGACCTATTTAGTGTTTATTTATTATCATATTTTTTATGATAAAAATGGGCCTAAGCAGGATCGAACTGCTGAATCCTCGGTGTAAACTAATTGACCCTAAAAGTTACTTTTTTAGATAATTGTTTTATGATACGATTTTTAACCTATTTAGCGTTTTTTATTTTTTGATAGGAAAGCAATTAAAATTATAAAAAATAATGCTGTTCCGATATATAATAAAAAATTAGTTTCTGGTTCAGGAAAGAAAAATAAGACAACTAACCCTATCAAGATTAGTATTGGAATTAATGTTTGAGTCTTCATTTTTGTTTAATTGGAATAAAAAATATAAACCAAACAATCCATAAAATCCAAGATAATCCTATCCATCCTGCAATAACATATCGGGGTATTGCTAATAAACTAAGGAATCCTAAAAATCCCAACATCCAGTTATTTCTTAATTTCTTTTTCATAAGTATTTTAATATTAATAAACTTATAAAGATATCTTATTAAAAAAGGATGGGCCTAAGCAGGATCGAACTGTTGAATTCTCGGTGTAAACTAATTGACCATAAAAGTTACTAAAATAAATAGTTGTTTTATTCACAACCAGTAATTAATGGACTAGTATAATCTGATTTTCTTAATGGAGGTAATTGAACCCTTATTTCCTCGCCATTATCTTTAAAGACTAAAACCATAAACCAATTATTTCTATAATTATTACATTCAATAGATATACTATTAATAGATTCTAACAATGTTTTTGTAATTATCTTATTCAATGCAGAAAAAAACTCGCTTGCATAAAATATCTCTAATCCCACAATTCCCTTATTTCTATCAATATCTATATTTAAAAATTCAGAAAATTCTATTGTTTCTGAAGGTTGATGTTCATTATCATAAATAGTAAAAACATCATCTTCTTCACTATAATGTATTTTTATTGCCATGATTATTATAAGTTTTTAGACTTTTTTAAACTTTCCTTTATAGTTTTTTAGAGTTTGTCTTCCAATTGGATAAACAGTAATTATTCTTATTTTTTCTGTAAACTTTAATACATAAACTCTTCCTGTCTTTGAACTATATACAAAATATAATTTATATCTTGTTTCTCCTTGTTCCCTTTGTTTTTCAACAAATTCAACATTAGTATAGTCCAGAATTTCTTTTTCCATATCTTCTTTAGAGCAACCATTTCTAAACTCAAGATAATCAATTGGTTTTCCCCATTCAAAC
Organism: Candidatus Woesearchaeota archaeon; assembly: GCA_964528215.1. GTDB lineage: Archaea > Nanobdellota > Nanobdellia > Pacearchaeales > GW2011-AR1 > ARS1285. The sequence continues at coordinate 691 of CAZGSA010000118.1, read as the reverse complement.
CCTTTTTCTTTGAATCTATTGATAAGTTCTCTTAGTTCTTCCGCATAATTCTTTGTCATAAATTAACAATTAAAAAGAAGTTTTTATAGTTTTGTAAACTAATATATAAAATTACTTCTTATTTTAGATAGCAGTTTTTGATATATGTTTTGTTATACGAGTTCATAAATTCCTCCCTCTAAAACATACATATCTAAAGGATTTGGAGCAATATCCCTTAATTGTTTAGCTGCTTCATTTCTTCCTGCTGATTGAAGTGTAGAAATAACATCTGGAGAATAAGCAAGTCTTGATTCCTTGGAGATAGGAAATGATGCTCCTGTTTGTTCTTCTATTCTTTCTTTTGTAAAAATAGTTGGAATAACTAATCCCACTAATGACTTTCTAACTTCTAAAGGCGTTTCTTCATCTTCACCAATTTGAGTTACTTTAACCTTCTCCCATTTGCCCCTATAGAAAGTTCCAGAAACTCCAAAAATAGCCATAACTTCATCTGAACCATGAATAATTACTGTTCTTACCATTATTTTTTTATTATTGATTAGTATTTAAGAATTTGTATACTATGTTTCATATTAGTTTTAGAAAGTGATGGACCCTCGAAGGATCGAACTTCCGACTACTCGGTGTAAACATTATTATCCTTTTAGTAACATTTTTGGATAGAACTTTTGTTCTATATCCTATTACA
>CAZGSA010000117.1:0-2690 GCA_964528215.1 Candidatus Woesearchaeota archaeon | reverse complement strand
AAAATTATTGCAGATAATAAAAGGATTATCTGCTTATATCTTATTTAGGATATGTCCTAATTTAAGAAAGAGATATTTTAAGGGACATTTTTGGAGCGAGGGATATTTTTGTGCAAGTTGTGGAAGTGATTTTGAGAAAGCTTATTCATATATAGAGAATCAGGAAGAACATCATAATCAAGCTAATCTCTAAGGACGCCATCCACTTTAGTGGATGGAGGATGTCACTTTATTATTAATATTCTTAGTTTTAAATCTTAGTTTTGTTTCTGCTATTGGAGAGAGATATGAATTAAAAGTTACAAATGAGCATCCTTTTTTAATAGGTGGTAAGTGGATTCCTGCTTCTGAACTTAATATGGGAGATTTAATGTTTACTATTGATGGTAGACTTGCTCGTATTACAAATATTAAAGATGTTTTTGTTGAAAATAGTGTTGATGTTTATAATTTAGAAACAGGTGGTTTTTATAATTTTGTTGTTAATGGGGGAGTTGTTGTGCATAATAGTGATGAGGTTAATCCTTCTGAATGTAGATTTGTTCAAGACCCAAATGAACCTGGAACATTTATTCCTGATCCGATCCTATAACTGGAGGTGACATTTATGTTTTAATGCGACCAAGAGATATTGCAGCAAGGATTGCTAGAAATATACACAGTGATTCTGGAACTGTTTGTCCTTCTAGATCTGAAACACCTACTAATATTGCTGTTGATTATCCAGATGGTACAAGGATAGTTTGGCAAAAAATAGGGTCTGATGATGTAAAATTTTTAAGTGCGATTCCACAAAAGATGACAATTTGTAAGCCTAGTGGGATGCCTAATAATCAGTGGAATAAGAAGTTAAAGAATATAAAGCAAGGGCGTTATAAACAACCTCTTCCTACAGTTATTATTGAAGGTATAACAAGAGTGCAAATAATTCCTGACTAATTTTTTTGTTTTAAAGAATTATTATTGAACAGAACCAATAAAATAAAAATCTGTTACTACTTGTTTTAATTTTTCTCTTGATTCTAATTGTGCAGTATTTAATACTAGCTGTAAAGAACTCTTTTTATCAAGAGGATTTCTAACTTTTAAAACTGCAAATCCATCTTTTTCTTGTTCTTTTTCTAAAATCTCAAATAAAGATTCATATAGTGGAAATTTCCATCCTGGAATAAATCCTTGTTTTGCTATTGCATCAAATTTTTTCCTCCCATCTCTGAAATCTTGTTCTTCAGAAACATATGCTCCATATAAAGAAATTGCTGCTAATCTTATATTTCTAGGTTTAGACACCATAGCATCATAATCCTTATATTTAGATTCTGGATCAAAAAAAACAAAATCTCTGTTGTTTTTAGTGCATAAAACTAGAGAACAATTTCCTTCATAAACTCTTTTATGTCTTTTTATTTCTGCTTCAAATTCTGAGGATGGATTAAATACTGGATAAATCATTGCATTACCTGCTCTTACTACATAATCTTGTTTTACAAAAGGATTTATTAGAGGAAGTTTTTTCCCATCTTTAGCAAGATTTTTTAAACCTGCTAATTGATATCCTGCCATATCATCATCACAATCTCCAATCATAGATAGAGATGTTTCTAATTGCTTTTCATTTATCTCTTGTGGCAGTTGTTTTGAGGTCATTTTTCTCATTATTCTTAAGTATCTAAAATATGTATTTTTCCTTTTTAAACCTTTGTATTTGTTACTACTTTGAGGTGAGTTAATAATTACTTTAGAGGAAAAATTAGAGATAATAAAAGGGCTTTAGAAAATAAGATAATTTATACAAAAGAGTAGATTATGTTTGATTGAGAGAATAATTTTGAGAATCTCTAATATTCCCTATATCCTTTTTCCAAATAATATCTTATTGGGAGGAGCATTCCTAAAATAAACATACTCCATCCAATAAAGCTTAGGCATATTAATAACCAATTTTTGAATAAGATTGATACTGTAAGAAGGCCTGCCCAGCTTATAATTTCTGAAAGAAAAAGAACCACCCAAGTCATTTTTTCTTTTCTCTTTAAGATAAAATCTGAAAGATACATTACAACTATTCCATGAGAAATTAGAAATATTCCAACAAGAACATTAAAAAGGAAAAATAAGGCTGTTATTTTAGGATTATATCTAGCAAAAAATCCCCAAAGTTCATCAATAGACTTAAAACTTGATTTCATATTGTATTTAATAAAAAAAATGTAAAATATTCCTAAAAAAATCATATAAACTCCGTTAAAATAAGTTATTCTAGCTCCTTGTTTTACTCTTTTTATGTTCATTTTGTTTTTTATACTGATATTTTTTGATTTAATATTTTTATAATGCTTGACTCTTTTGCATATATTTAATATGCTTGAAATTCATAACTCTCTAATTTTTTATTAGTTATTTAGATTTATCTTTTGATATATCAACTTCTTAGGAATTTTACATTTAAAAAAATTTATATTGCTAAATGACACTCTTACACACCTAAAAGTATGGTTTTTTTAATACCTCCTTATAATTTCAAGCCACACATATCAGGGTTTAAGCTTGTTCTTTATACAGTTAAAAGTTTTATGGATTATTGATACCACATTTTAAAGACTTGAATTTGTAAAAATTTAATGCATTAGAAATTTCTGAGAATGTGGATTTCTTTTTAACTTAAAAATATTTATTTTTCACTTTTTTAT
>CAZGSA010000116.1:0-2698 GCA_964528215.1 Candidatus Woesearchaeota archaeon | reverse complement strand
TTTCACCTGCGAACTAATTTTCGGTTGCTAGTGACATATGTCACTGGGTCATACATTATACTTTTGAGCGCTATAAATTCTAAGAAGGGATAAGATATCAAAATTTTAATCAATTAAGTGATATTGTTAGCAAGTTACCTCTTCTAGATTGGTTAATTAAAATACATAAACATTATTCTGAAAATGGATTTCATAGGCCCGAATATTTAAAAAGAGTTTTGGGAGATTCAAATAAAAGGGTTTCAATTGGAGATGCAGAAACCATTTTAGAATCTATTTGCAAGAGCAAATAAAATTATAGAAAAATTTATAAACTATGGGGTGCTATAGTTAAGTATGGCAATAACCACAATACAAGTTGATGATAAATTAAAAAAGAGATTAGATGAATTAAAGGTTCATCATAGAGAGACTTACAATGAACTTATTTCTAGATTAATTTCTAATTCAAACCCATCTGAATTTGATAAAGAGAGTTTAATTGAGACAATTGAAGTCTTGTCTGATTCTGAGACAATGAGGAGTCTTGCTGAATCTTTAGAAAGGATTGAACAGGGAGATTACGGAACTCCAATCGCAGAGGTTAGAAAAGAACTAGGATTATAAAATGTATCAACTTAATCTTGATAAAAACGCAAAAAATTTTCTTAAAAAATTAAAAAAAGCAGAGCAAAATTTTATTCTTAATAAACTTGAGAAATTAAAATCAGAACCAGATTTAGGGAAGAGACTCTCAGGAAACTTATTTGGATTATGGAAATTAAGAATTGATAAGTATAGAGTATTATACAAGATATTTGAGAATAAACTAGTCATAGTTGTTTTAGATATTGGACATAGAAAGAATGTTTATTATAGATAATCTATTCCTTTAAAAATGATTATTTCTTGCATGTAAAATATTTTTGAATCAAGAAATAATCAATCATCAGTTCTTTTACTCTATAGGGCTAAGCTTCAAATTCAACTTCTTTTACAACTTCTCTATCATCAACATTAATTCTTCTAATTATTTTTCCTTTTCTTCTAGACATTTCACGAACTTTAGCAAAATCTTTTTCATTTTTAAGCTCGTCTGGGATAACAATTTCATTAATAATAAAATCATGTTTTATTTCCACTTCTTTAAAATTTAATTCTTTTAACTCTTCATCAAATAAAAGATTTCTCACAATATCTTTATCTGTTGTTTTTAACTTGCAAAAATCAATTTTAGTTTTTTTATCCTCTTTTTTTTGATTTCCAGCACCTTTTGCAGATTTAGGAGATTTTGCCTGTATTTTTAAATCATAATCTTCTGTTTTAAAAGATAATCCGATAAAAGCTTTTTTAGCTTTTTCACATAAGTCTATAATTTCATTTCCAGACATTTCCTTATCAATTAAATATTTATTAATCCCAATCGCAGATTTTCTTTCTTTGTACTCAAATGCGTCATCTAATCTAAGTGCAGAAATTAATGCTCCTGTAACCTGAGTTTTTTCTTCACCTAATTTTTCTGCAATATTTATTACTAATTCTCTTGCATATTCTGCAGTTGTTGCAATATTAAATTTATTCTTAGAATTTTTAATTCTAACCATTGCCCGATTAGGAAACTCGCCCCTACTAAATTTTTGAAATTGCATATGAACTAATTCATCTCCTTCTACTCTGCCTTCAAATATTTTTTTTATAAATGGTTCCATAATATATTTTCGAATACTTGGTTTATAAGTTTTACTTATTGTTAAATTCTGTATAGGTTCAGGACATATGTCGTGGTCTTACACACATTCTATAATTTAACAACCCAACCATTCAGAAGAGATACTGCATTAAGACAAGATAGTTTAAGAGATATAAGATTAGATTTATTGATAATTAGATTTATAAAGATTTTTAAGTTGTTATTAGTAATTAAAAAAAGAGTTTGTATTCAGAATCTAATATTAGCTAATTAGTAATAATAAGAAAGATTAGAAGATTAATCTATATTAAGAATATACTTTAAAAGAGAAGATGAAACTAAGAATAAAAAAACTAAGGTTCTTGACTGGAAAACCCGTCTGCATGATTCATGAAAAAACTGCAAAAGAAATGAGCCTTCATGTAAATAATAGGGTTTCAATTTCTAAAAATAAAAAAACAATAATTTCAGTTATAGATACTGTCTCTGGTTTTTTAAAATCAAATGAAATTGCAGTTTCAGAAACAATTATGAAAAAACTAAATTTAAGACCTGAAAGTTTTGTAAATGTAGAACTAGCTGAACGACCCCTTAGTATAGATTTAATTAAGAAAAAATTAAGGGGAGAGGTTTTAACCAAAGAAGAGATAAATGAGATTATTTTTAATATAGCAAATAATTCTTTAACAGAAGTAGAGGTTGCATTTTTTGTATCTGCAATTTATATGAATGAAATGTCTATGGATGAGACAAAAAATCTGATTAATGCAATGGTTAAATCAGGAAATCAGATTAAGTTAAATGGGAAGGTTGTTGATAAGCATAGTATCGGAGGTGTTGCGGGAAATAGAACAACTCCTATAATTGTCAGTATTTGTGCAGCCACAGGCCTTATAATGCCAAAAACTTCTTCAAGAGCAATAACAAGCGCTGCAGGAACTGCTGATGTAATTGAAACTTTAGCAAGAGTAGATTTTTCAGTAAAAGAAATTAAAAAAATTATTAAAAAAACAAAAGCCTGCTTTGTTT
>CAZGSA010000115.1:0-2901 GCA_964528215.1 Candidatus Woesearchaeota archaeon | reverse complement strand
TTTGTTATTGAGTGTTCTATCTTTATATCTCCTACCATAAATTTTTTATTAAAAAGTTTGATTTTTCCTAGAGGAGTTTCCCAATATTTTCTGTTTGAAGTTAGTGCATCAAATAAATGCACATAGTGGCTAGGACCTATAATAATTGCTTTGTCAATATTTTGATTTTTCACAACACAAAAGGCTTTTCCTGCTATTTCTCCAGAATATTCATAACCTGCATGAGGAACTATTAAACCTATTGCGGGTTTTGCTTTTTTTCCTGATTTTAGGTATTTGCTTACTATTCTATTTAGTTCTTGTTTGTTTTGAGGATACCACATAGGAATAATAAGATAAAAGTATATTTATTTTTATGGGTAGATTAATAATTAATAATTAATTGAGATTATGAAGAGGAGTGGTTGGAAGTGATAAGAATAGTTATTGAATGTAAGATTATTAAGCTATCTAAAATTTATTAAATCATAGATTCTTAGTTAAGATATGAAACAAGCTGAATTATGCGAGAAAATAAGAGGTAAAAGGATAAGATGCTTAGCTTGTGCTCATAAATGCGTTATGAATAAAGGTGAAAGTGGTGTTTGTAGGATTAGAAAAAATATTAATGATAAATTAATGCTTTTGGTTTATGGAAAAGTTATAAGCTGGAATATTGATTCAATTGAAAAAAAACCTTTATATCATTTTTTACCCAAAAGTAAGAGTTTTTCAATTGGAACTATTGGATGTAATTTTAAATGTGATTTTTGCCAAAATTGGGACATAAGTCAGGCAAGTAAGCAAGGTGATGAAATTGTTTTAGGGCAGGAAATGAGTAAAGAGCAGATTGTTGAGCAAGCAATTAAAAGTAATTGCAAGAGTATTGCTTATACTTATAATGAGCCTATTATTTTTGCAGAATTTGTAAAAGATGTTGCAGAACTTGCTCATGAAAAAGGTTTGAAAAATGTTATTGTTACAAATGGTTATTGGAGTGAGCAGAGTTTTGATTATTTAAAGGATGTTATTGATGCTGTTAATATTGATTTAAAGAGTATGAATGATGATTATTATAAAAGATTTTGTGGGGGCAGATTACAGCCTGTTTTAGATACAATTAAAAGATGTCATGATGCTGGAATTCATATTGAAATAACTACTTTGTTAGTTCCTAATGAGAATGATAGTGAAGAAGAATTAGAAAATATAGCTAGATTTTTGTCAAATATAGATAAAAGTATTGTCTGGCATATTAGTCGGTTTTTTCCAATGTATAAAATGTTAGATAAAAATGTAACAAGTAGAGAGAGTTTAGAAAAAGCTTATAAAATTGGAAAAAAGTATCTTAATAATGTTTATTTGGGAAATGTGTAAAAAATTTAAAAATAAAATAAGTATTAACTTTGAAACATAGAAAGATTAAAGAATATTAATAACTATTAAAATATAATGTGGTTCAAAGTTCTCATTTAAATAAATTAAAGACTAGGAATATAAAAAATGAAAAAGAAATCATATAAGTTATTTAAAATGTGGGGAAGTTATTTTGGAGCAGTAGTTGCAATATCTTTATTATTTTGGTTACCTAACACAAATATAGATTTTTCTAAATTTGCTACAGATTTTATGCCCATAATATTCTTATTTTTAATATTTAGTATAATCGGTTTTTTAATGGGTTGGGGAATTCATAGCTTAATAAGGAAATTAAAAAAATGAAATATCAAGAATTATTATATCTTGCAAGAGCTGTTCTCGAGGCTCATTTTAATAATAAACAAGTTGAGATTCCTGAGAATGTTAAGGAAAAATTTGGTGAAGATGGGGCTTGTTTTATTACATTAACTAAAGAGGGAGAGTTGCGTGGTTGTATTGGAAGTTTAGAGGCAAGACAACCTCTTTATGAAGATGTTATTGAAAATACAATTAATGCAGCATGTGGAGATCCAAGATTTTTACAATTGGATGAAGAAGAATTAGAGGAGATTAAGATTGAGTTAAGTGTATTAAGTAAGCCTGAAAAGTTAAAGTATAAAAATTCTGAAGATATTTTGGAGAGAATAGATAAAAATATGGGGATTGTTTTAAAATTAGGTGGAAGAAGTGCTACATTTTTACCACAAGTTTGGGAGCAGATTCCTGACAAAGAAGTTTTTTTAGAACAGCTTGCAATGAAAGCAGGATTAGGTAGAGAAGATTGGAAAGATGCTGAGTTGTGGTTTTATAGGGTGGAGAAGGTGGAGGAGGATTGAAATAAATATGGCTCTGGCGGGAGTTGAACCCGCGGCCTCCTGCTTATGAGACAGGCAATCTACCACTGATCTACAGAGCCAATTTTAAAAGCTATTTTTGCTTTAAAAAGTTAATGATAAGAATTAAAAACTAGTTTTCCCTTAATATTAGTATATATAAGATAATATGGTTTGATAATAATTGCGGTTTTATGAGCAGAACTTATTAATAATTATCTATATAAAGAATATAAAAAATAGGTTGAATAAAAATGGTAGATATGAGTAATATTTCGGAAGTTGTAGAAGTTGTATCTGGTATTTCTCCAGAATTGGCTAAAAGGGCAGGATATTTAATATTTATTTTACAGGCAGCAGGAATTATTCTTATTATTTATTTACTTTATTTATTAATCAATGGTTTTTTTAACTGGAGAAGAAATAGAAGAATAAATAAGATGTATTATATGGTTAAGGAGTTAGATGCTAAGATAGAATTAATTATTGGAAAAATGAGAATTAGAGAACAAAAAGAGTATAAAAAAGAAAAAGCTGAAAAAAAAGAAAAGAAAAGAAAATGGTATGTGCATAAGAAAAAGAAATGACTGTGAGTATGGATAATTTTATTGTAAAGTCTGTTATGAAGATGAAATGTTTTAATTTAGATAAGCAATTGTTTAGCAGAGAT
>CAZGSA010000114.1:0-2928 GCA_964528215.1 Candidatus Woesearchaeota archaeon | reverse complement strand
GAATATTCTAAAGAGACTACAATTATTTTCAATAATCTATTCTCTGGATGCGACATAGGAATAGCTATAAAAGATAATTCAAAAGTAAAAATTATTAATAATGTAATTATTGATAATAAAATTGGAATATCAGTTTATGAGAAAAAGCCAGTATTTGGTGGAGCTTGGCCAGTTGTAATAAATACTATAATATGGAATAACGATAAATCAATTGAATTGGATGAAAAATCAAATATTACTATTTCTCATAGCAATGTTCAGAATGGCTATAAGGGTGAGAATAATTTTAACCAAGAACCTGTTTTTCAAGATTCAGAACAAGATAATTTTTTGCTGCTTGATAATCAACATAATTTAGCCTTAACTAATAGTGGTTATGTGGAAATAGTAAATACAATATTGAATAAACAATTGGAATTTGTTCAGATTGGTTTATTTAATTTATTTTCAGAATTTTATGATTAATAAAATTAACGAATTAAATGATTCGCTCCTTCAGCTTAAATTTCGACGTTTTGAATTTAAATATCGCATACCGCGTTTTTTAGTTGGCAAGATAACAGTTGATTTGCTTAATTATATGGAATGGGATCCTTTTGTTGTTAATAAACCAGAAAAATCTTATCAAGTTAGTAGTTTATATTTTGACTCAGAAGGATTTGGTTGTTATCATGAAAAAATGGCTGGAGTAAAGGATCGTAAAAAACTTCGCTTGCGAACTTATTCAGCTACTCTAAATTCAGATATGAAAATTTTCGTTGAAATAAAACGCAAGAGAGATATGGCTATTTTAAAAGATAGATTGATAATTAATTATCAAGATTATTTAAATATCTTATCTAAGAAATCATCGATTTTTTTAAATGATCAATTATCAACGCAAGAACAGGATGCCTGGAAAGAATTCTTATGGACAAAGAGATATAATTGTATGACGCCAAAAATTATGGTAATATACAATAGGAAACCATTAATTGGTCGTGTTAATAATAAATTTAGAATAACTTTTGATAGCGATATTCAAGTATGTCCAGCCAATCAATTAGATTTTTTTAGTCGTAGAAGAAATGTCTTATCCGATGATGTAATAATGGAGTTAAAGTATAATAATACGATTCCAGATTGGTTCCATTTTATTATTCAAAAATATCAATTAAATAGAGTGGCATTTTCTAAATACTGTAAGTCTTTAGAAGTTTGTCATAAATATTATAAATATGTTTGATTTTTTATCAACTAGTCAGGGCGTAACTATAGGTGTCGATATGATAGTTTTTAATATTGCGATGTCTTTTGTTTTGTCTTTAATTATTTCTTTAATTTATCAAAAGACACATAAGGGTTTATCTTATTCGCAAACATTTGTTATCAGTCTAGTTATTTTATGTACTTTATCTTCTGTAATTATGATGGTTATTGGCAATGTATTGATTATAGCAGTTGCCTTATTGGGTGCTTTTACCATTATTCGATTCAGAACAGCGATTAAAGATCCTAAAGACGTCTCCTTCATTCTTTTTAGTCTAATTGTTGGTATGGCAGTAGGGACTGGTAGTTATCACATTGGCATCGTTGCTACAATAATGATTTCATTAATTGTTTACTTTTTAGATAAAATTAATTTTGGTTCTATTACCAAGCATGACTATGTGTTAACCTTTTCTTTAAATAGAGAAAAGGCTCATAGTGATATTTATGAATCTCTTTTTAAAAAGTATTTAAAATTTAATGATTTGTTAAATATTAACACTCAACAAGAAGGTGAAATTATGGATTTTACTTTTAATATTAAATTTTTGAGCAATGTTAAAGTTGATAACTTTATTAAAGAATTAAGCTCTCTTGATTATTTAAATAACGTTGATTTAATTGCTACCAAGAATGACATTGAGTATTAAATCAATTTATGTGTGGAATAGCTGGATATTTAAAATTAAACGAAAAATTAGATAAAGAAAAAGTTAATTTAAATTTAACTAAGATGTTAGATTTAATAGAGTATCGAGGTCCTAATGATAGGGGAATTTATCAAGATAATTTTATTTCTTTAGGAAATTTACGTTTAAGCATTTTAGATCTTAGTTTAGATGGTCATCAGCCGATGGAAAGCAATGATGGTTCTTTAATAATTACTCATAATGGTGAAATTTATAATTACATTGAACTTAAAAATGAACTTAAAAACAAAGGATATATTTTTAAAACCAATACTGATACAGAAATGATCTTAGCAGCATATAAAGAATGGGGTAATAGTTGTGTAAAAAAATTTAATGGTATGTGGGCTTTTGCTATCTGGGATAAAAATAATAAAAAACTTTTTGTTTCTAGGGATCGTTTTGGTATTAAGCCATTTTTTTATTATCAAAACGAAGATGTTTTTGTTTTTGCTTCAGAGATTAAATGTTTATTAGATAATAAGAGAAAAATTAATTTTCCTTTTTTATATAATTTTATAGATCGTCAAAAGCCACATGGAAGTAATGAAACATTATTTGAAAATATCAAATTTTTATTTCCAGCTCATAATCTAATTATTAATTTAAATAATCCAAAAAAAATAGAAATTAATTCTTATTGGAATTTTTCTTTAGATAAATTTCGAAAAAAATATAATTATTCTCAACCAATTAATACCTTTAGAGAACTTTTAATTGATTCAGTTAAATTGAGATTAAGAAGCGATGTACCAGTAGGTGTTTGTCTTTCTGGCGGCATAGATTCTAGTGTAATTACATGTATTATTGGTAAGATTTTAAAGAAAAAAGTTAATACTTTTTCATCTATTTATCATCAGCCTGGATACGGAGAGAAAGAGTTTATTTATGAAGTAAATCAAGAATGTCAAACTGAATCAGATTTAATTTATCCTAGTGCTGATAATTTTTTTGAAATATTAAAATCTTTAATTAGACATCACGATAAGCC
>CAZGSA010000113.1:0-3012 GCA_964528215.1 Candidatus Woesearchaeota archaeon | reverse complement strand
TGAGAAAACTAATATTAAAATACACAATATTGCTACAACACCTATCTTTTTCATAATCTTCCTAAGATTTGGAAACTTATAAACCTTATTACAGTTTATCTATCCAAACCAGTCTTTTTCATAAACTCCCTTCCATATATTTTACCTAAACTACCCATCTTACTCTGTTTTTCGCAAAAACTCTGGCTATCATCTTTTTCCTTTCCATCATAAACCAAAACTGGCACAGGGTCTGTGCTATGAGATTTTAGTCTACAAGGAGTTGAATGGTCACAAGTAACAACTAACCTAATCTCTTTATCTTTTACAAATTTTCTTAAAAAACTAAAAAACTTTTTATCGATTATCTCAATCATCTTCTTTTTTTCATAAGGTTTATTATCATGTCCAGGAATATCAGTTTCCTTAAGTTGAATATAACAGCCTTCAAAATTTCTATATTGTTTTTTGATTGTTTTTATAGCAAATTTAATAGATTTCTCTAAACCCCTATATAAATTATCATAAACATCTATCTCTTTTAATTTAGGATAGACAAAACCAAAATTTTTCATTTTAGAAATTTTTGCAATTCCAATTTCTAAAGGCATTGAATTTATTGACATCCAACAATTATATTTTTTAAGTTTAGGAATCTCTATCTCAGCACCTCTTAAAAAAAGCATATTTGCAGAAAGCAACCCTTTATGTTTTCTCCTATGATTAATAAAATGATTATCTAAAATCCTAAAACTCTGTTGTAAAAAATCATTGATAACATTAGCAGTATATTCAGAAATCTCTTTATCGTCTAAAGATTTTGAAAATTCAAATAAATTACCTTTTCCATGCTTCCATTCGGGATCCGAACTACTAATCTTATCTGAAAAATTTCCTTTTAAAACCAACGCACCCCTATGTTGAACACCAGACTTAAATTCAAACTTACAAGAGAGTTTCACATGTTTATTAATTGCTTTAGCCAAAATTTTAGATTCCTTACTAGTTAAGGTTCTTCCAGCCCTTCTATCAACAACTTTTCTATTTTTTATATTTTCAATAGTCCCAAAATTAGTTCTCAAAGCTAAATTTCCCTTCCTAAAATCCATCCCCAATCCTATTGCTTCAAAAATTCCTCTTCCAACTTTCATAGAATTACCAAAAATACTTACAAGAGAATCATCACTTCCAGGAACTATCTTTTCATTAAGAGGATACATATAACCCATTTTACCCTTTGTTGCAAAGAAATCTAGATTAATCGTTTCTGCAGCTTCAAAAGCAGTCTTACCCTTAAATAAGTCTATAGGCAACCCAGAAGCACCATCTAATACCACCAATATCTTTTTCATACTATTGAAAAGACTATTTATTTTATAAAACTACTTATTTCTAAATTTAATAAATTCTTAAGATTTATTCTCTTCTTATCTAAAGATAATTTTTAATATCTTTCAAAAAGATAATTCTCAAGAGTAGATAATCTCTGATTAGATAAAAAAAGTCAAACATCTTTAAATATCAATAAAAATTAATTGTCTATCAAAGCCTTATTTCTATAAACTTATAAACTCAAAAATACTTTCAAAATCATGTTTGGAAAACTAAAAGATAAGCTAAAAAGCTGGTTCAAAGGAAGTAAAGAGAAAATAGAAGAAACAGCTGAAGAAAAAGAAATTGTAGAAGAAGCTCCAAAAGAAGTAGTTAAAGAACCAGAAAAAGTAATTGAAAAAAGGCCTGAAAAAGTTAAGAAAAAACCTGAGGAAAAAGAAGAGATAAAAGAAACTGAACTTGAAAAAGTTGATAAATTAATTGAAAAAGCAAAAAAAGAGCCTTCTGAGATAGTTCCTGTTAAATTCGATATTGCAAAAAAAGAATATGAACCCAATCTGGAAAATATACAAAATGAAATAAAAATCCTAAAAAAAGAAACAGAAGAAGCTAAAAAAGAATATAAAGAAATTAAGAAATTTAAAGAAAAATTAGAAGAAGCTAAAGAATATCCTAAAGAAACAAAAGTAGAAGAAATTGAAAAATTACCTGAAAAAAAAGAAAATATAATTAAAGAAAAACAAAAAACATTTTTCTCGAAACTAAAGTCAAAAATAGCTTATAAAATGACAAGAGAATCTTTTGAGGAAATTTTTGAGGATTTAGAAATGTTACTTCTAGAAAACAATGTAGCCTTAGAAGTTGTAGAAGACATAAAGTTAAAACTTTCTGAAAAATTAGTTGGAAAAGAAATTTCTAAACAAAATTTAGAAGTTGAAATAAAAACAGAATTAAAAAATACCTTAAATGAAATTTTAATTGAACCAGATAATCCCTTAGAAGCTATAAAAGAAAAAAAATCACCTTTTGTAATTTTATTTTTTGGAATAAATGGAACCGGAAAAACAACCTCAATTGCTAAAATAGCCTACTTTCTAAAAAACGCGGGATTTACAGTAGTTCTAGCTGCAGGAGACACTTTTAGAGCAGCATCAATAGAACAATTAACAGAACATGCAAATAAACTAAATATTCCAATAATCAAACATGATTATCAATCAGATCCTGCGGCAGTAGGTTTTGATGCAATAAAATATGCAGAAAAACATAAGATAGATGTTGTTTTAATAGATACTGCCGGAAGAATGCACACTAAAACAAATCTTCTTTCTGAAATGGGAAAAATCTGCAGAGTTACAAAACCTGATTTAAAGATATTTGTTGCAGAATCAATTGCAGGAAATGATGCCACAGAACAAGCAAAAGCTTTTCATGAACTTCTTGAAATAGACGGAAGCATCTTAACCAAAGCAGATATTGATGAAAAAGGTGGAACAATAATCTCAATATCTCATGCAACAAACAAACCAATCTTTTATTTAGGAACTGGACAAAATTATGAAGATTTAGAATTATTTAATAAACAAAAATTCTTAGATAATTTGTTGGAATAATGATCTTGATTGTACTGGATTGCTAAGAGAGTGGAACAAAAGTTCCACTATACTAGAACATAGTAATCTTGAAGCAAAAACCATTTAA
>CAZGSA010000112.1:1438-3040 GCA_964528215.1 Candidatus Woesearchaeota archaeon | reverse complement strand
GCTTAAACTACTCTCTCTAAAGCTTAGCTTGAGTAGTATTACTAATACCACATCCTAAAATGTGGATTTACAGAACTGATTTAATAATTTTCGTTTTATGAGAAAAGCAATCAACTAAAGATTTAAATATAAATATTTCTTTAGATTAGTAATAAAAAGGTGATAAAATGGATTTTAAACCCAACTGGTCAAAAACAATAGGTTCTATATTACTTGGAATTGTTGTAGAATATACTTTTGAGATGTATCTTTTTTTAAGAAACAATCAAAATCCAGGTTATGCAACGATTCTTCCTCCTGAACCCCTTTGGTTTGCATATATTATTTTAATAATTGGGATTTATGTTTTATGGAGTATAATTGATAAGCCTGAGAAACCTAAATCAGAAAAAAAGATGAAATCTAAAAAGAAAACAAAAATAGAAAAGAGTAAGACAAAGAAAAAAATTAGCAGAGGAAAAAAGAAGAAATAAAATGGACCCAATACAATGAGCCAGCTTGTTCTTCCAGCAATTCTTGGAGGTGTTGGAGGATTAACAAGAGGTTTGATTGGTTTATTAAAAGCTCTATCTCTTAGAAGAAGAATTCTTTGGGGATATTATTTAGTGACTGTTATTGTTGCATTAATTATTGGTATTTTTGTTGGATTAATCTTTAATTTTGATTATCGTCTTTCACTTCTTGCAGGTTATGCTGGAACAGATATTTTAGAAGGAATTTATAAGAGTTTTAAAGTTGAGAAGGTTTATGTTAAGAAGTGAGGAATGGTTTATATTAATAATCTAATAATAAATATAATGTTGCGGGGAAAGAATTATTTAAATAAATATAAGAATGAGATAATAAAATGAAAAAAGAAGGATGGATTAGTATAATTGTTGTATTGATAGTATTAGCATTTTATTTATTATCTACATACCTTTCTTTAAGTCCAGGCCTAAGTTTTCTCAGATTTTCCTCTGAGTTATCACAGTATATATTTTTTCTATTTTTTATGCCTATAGTTATAATAACATTTATTAAAGTATTCATACTTTATTTTATTTTTAAGAAATCACCAGATTATAATATTAAATTTGGATTTTGGTTGTGGATGATTTTAATTGCAAATGTTCTTGCTTATCATATTGGATCTATAACTTTCGGGTTTAGCTTAGCAGTTTTTATATCTCCATTATATGGAATTTCTGATCAAAGCTATATACCTTTATTTCCTTTAATTTTTAGATTAATCTTATTTGCAATCAGCATATTTTTTACAACAACTTTAATTGAATACATTATAATTTCTTTGTTTTTAAAAGGCAGATTTAAAAATACTTTAAAATTATCTTTTAAAATCTCTAAAATTTTAATTATTATTAATTTTATTTTGATAGTTTCATTTATAATCTTTATTTTTTCTTATCAAATATTAAATTCATTAAATTCTATAATAAATCCTCCTAGTAATCCTGGAGAGGTTTGTATTGGATTTGTGGCCAATGTATCTTCTATATCTTGTGTTCGTGAAGGGGGGGGATATAAGGTAGATTTTCAACTGTCAGAGAATTTTAAAAAAGGGATAAATGGGATTATAGTTATGTTTGATGGTTCCCAGGT
>CAZGSA010000112.1:0-1338 GCA_964528215.1 Candidatus Woesearchaeota archaeon | reverse complement strand
GAGGTTTTTTCTAGAGAAAATAAAGGGCCTAAACCAAAGAAAAAAAGCAGAGCTAGTTAATAAAGAAAAATCCATATGTTTTAGAATGTGATATCAGTATCTTATAAAACTTTGAGATATACAAATGAAAGATTAAAGAATTGTTTGTGTAGCTTAAGATTACAATAAGATGAAAAATACAATCGGGCAACTCTACTTTTTAATTTAGGGATAAAATCCCGAGATTAGAATAAATCTAATGAGTGGTTATATGGTTTTGAATATAATCTAAAGAAAATGCAGGAGATGTAAAACTTTTTTTATTTCCTAAAACTTCTGATTTCTTTCTAGATTCTTTATCTGTTTCTGCTTTTTTTAAAAGCAAATCATATCTAAGCAATTCTGGGATTGTTCCTAAATAATGGATTCTATCTTGCAAATTTCTTCTGCAGATTTCATCATATTCAAAAAACTCAAAAATAACTCCCTCAGTGCCATAGACTGCATTTTCTTTCTCAATTATGACTAGATGCCAATGCTCTGGTTTAATATCTTCTAGAGGAGAAATAAATTTTTTAGCTAAGATTTCAAGCTCACTTCTCTCCTTATCACTTAAAGAAACACTTTCTGTATCACTCAATTCTCTTAACCTTTGCATAAAATCTTTAAATAGAACAAGTATATAAAATTTTGCAATATATTTTAATAATAATTATTTTTATATACTGAATATTCTTATTTAGAATAAAGTGCTTGAAGATTTATCTCAGGTATTATTGAATTAGAAAATCAAAAAAACAATGGCAAACTGGTATTCAGAACATTACAAGGAAAAGAACAGGCAGAAAAAAGAAGATAAAGGAGATTTTTTTATAAAATCAAATAATCTTATCCCAACTGTTTCCGCACTAACATTTCTTAAAGGAGAAGATTTGCCTAGAATTACAAAAAAAGATGTTATAAAAAGCAAAGAGTATATTGTTGCAAATATTGTTGGACTCTTTGCATTTATATTAACAAAAATACTAACAACTCAATCATTAAGTTTTTGGTCTTGGCCACTTTCATTTGCAGTAGGATTATTTGTTCTTTTTACAATGATTTGGATTTTAGAGAGATGATTATATAAGAAATCTAGTATGTAGCTTAAGGATAAAGGACATATTCCTTATATTAAATTGTAGAATTTCCAAATATCTTATTGTATTTTTCATCTACACAGAATAGTTCTCCAGAATCCTCATCTGTTTTCATCTGCATAACTCAAATTTTTAGAGGGTATTGATATTGCTCCTTAAAAAATGGTACCTGGTAACCAATTATACTAAATAACTCTTCATAGCTTGTAAGAGAGGTTTA
>CAZGSA010000111.1:0-3061 GCA_964528215.1 Candidatus Woesearchaeota archaeon | reverse complement strand
CCAGCATATCCATTAATGGTTAATAAAAGTGTAAGTGGAATAAGCATATATGCCTTAAATAATATTAGTGCAGAAGATTATTTATATCACTCCCCTTTTCCAGCAGATAGTTATACAAATACTCAAGCATTAAATGATTTATTAAAAGTAAGAGGTAAAGATGGAAAAATAAACCATTTAACAGTTCCAAAAAATGCTTTATCAATACAAAATATTCCTACTTATAATACAACAAGTGTTCAAAAAACAAATGAAGTTCCTGTGATGGAAAATGTAACTTATACAGAACAAAGTTGTAATTATGTTCTAAAAGAAGATGATAAATATAAATATGAATGTGAAGATATAATAAAAATAAAAGAACAACAAAAACAAAATTGTAAGATGGAAAAAGTAGAAGAATATGTTTTAATTGAAAACTCAACTAATGAATATGAAAAAATAAAGAAAGATATAGAAGTTTGCATACCTGTAACAATTAATGAAACTTATATAGAATATGTTCAAATTCAAGACGGAACACGAGAAGAATATCAAACAAGTGTTGGAATGATGTTAGGAAATATTATTTTATCAATTCAAGAACTATTTAATTTAAATACTCAACAAGATGATAGAATTAAATTATTAGAAAATGAGTTATGCAAAAAAGATATAACTTATAGTTGGTGTAAATAATGGAACGTTTGTGAAAGTGAAGAAGTATTTTCATATTGCCAACCAAACGAGGTATAAAAATGAAAGATATAGAAAATAAACTAATAAAAGCAATAGGTTATGCTTTTATAAAAGAAGATTATGATTTACTTAAACGAAGGTATCAAACTTATAGAAAATATTTAATTAGAAGTAGACAAAGGGGAATACCTATTAACAAAGAAGCATTAGATAATATAAATCAAAGGTATGTTGATTTTTTATTTAAACATTATAAAAAGAAGAATTTAAAAGGAGGTGGAGAATGAAAAAGATATTGATTGGAATTATGATGTGTATTGTTTTTGTGGGGTTGGTTAGTGCATCATTACCTGATGTAACTCAATTTGATTGCATAAATATAAAAACAATTTTAAATTCTTCAGAAGTAAATATATCCTCAATAACTTACCCTAATGAAACAACCATTTATTTAGATGTTCCTATGACTAAAAATGCAAAAACATTTAATTATACTTTTTGCAGCACCAGTTTATTAGGAGAATATATTTATGATTATTATGATAATGATGGAAATGTTTATGTAAATAATTTTACAGTAACTACAGATGGATTTGGAAAGAATGTAGGATTTTTTATAATAATTTTAATATTAACTTTAGGAATCGTTATATTAGGATATTTAATAAATGATTATTGGGTTGTAATTCTTGGTGGTTTTGGTTTGATTTTATTAGGTTTATATATCCTATTTTTTGGGATAGCAGGAATGAAAGATAGTGTTTACACTTGGGGAATAGGAATAATAACTTTAATGCTTGGGGCATATTTTGGAATTAGAGCTGCTTTAGAACAAATAAACTTATAATTCATTATCATCGACATTTATAAAACCTTGATTATACTATATTATAATGGTTAAAAAATTTAAGGTGGTGAGGTGTGGAAATAAGAACAGTTTTAAAAAGAAAAGATGGAGTCAAGATGGTATTTATCCCTAAAAAATCAAATATAAAAGAAGGTGATAAAGTTTTAGTAACAAATAATCTTAAATTCATAAATGAATTTATAAAGGAGGAAGAAAATGGAAGAAAAAAATAATAAAGAATCTACTTATGTCTTAAAAGAGGTTGTTACAGATACTGCTTTAGCTATAGGAAAAAGTGATTCAGAGGAAGTGTTAAGTGATAAAGCAGTTTTAGCTGAGATTTTAAATAAATTAGACATAATTGAAAAAGCTTTATTAAAATGATTGGGGTTATTATGAGGTATGGGGGAGACACAGTAGAAATAAGGGTTGATGATAGTGAGGTTGTATTTCGAACAACAAAATTTGGAGGACAATTTACTAACATAAAAGGATTAAGGCTTTCCAAATCAGGAGTAATAAAGGAATTTCCTGATTTAAAAAATAATCCTGATTGGAGAAATCTTGCTTGTATGAGGTTTAGAAAAAAAATGAAAAAAATGAAATCAGAAGAAGATAGGATAAATTATATAATAAAAGATTTAAGTAAATTCGGGTATGTTCCTCTTTATTTACAAAAAAAAGGGAATAGACCTATAAAAATATAATGGTATGGCAAAACAATTTAATTCAAAACTTACTTGTAATAATAATTTTACTTTCAATATTTGTAATTATATATTGTAAGGTAAAAAATACAACCCTTTCGGAAATAATAAAAGATTTAAGAGGAAAATAATATGAAAAAATTAAATAAAATATTATTGAGCATTTTAGGTGGAATTGATGTTGTTGTTATAGTAATAACTCCAATTCTTTTAATTTTAGTTTGGTTATCGATTTTTGGTATAAAAAATCATTGGAGTTCTTATGTTTTAATAATAATAGCATGTTTATCTTCATTGTTTAGGGGAATTAAAATAGGGTGGATTAAAAGATGAGAATAGATGATATGATGTATAAGTTGTCTTGGTTTTGTATTAGCTTTGGATTAATATCTATATCAATAATAATACTTTTATTTAGTGGTGATAGGATTATTATATTTTTAGGAGGGATGGTTTTTATTTTGTATTTAATAGAAATAACTGATTTGTTTAAGGAGGTAAAGAATGACTGAAGTATTTTCACCACAAGTAGAATCACAAGAACTATCAGATGAAGAAGCCATAAGAAGAATTGCTGAAGCAATGAAAGATAGCACTCCAGCACAAGATGAAAAAAATAATGTTCATACATTTTTAACAAATGTTGTTGATACTATGGAGATAGATAAATTATCAAAGATTGGTAATTTGAGAGATGACAACCAAATGAACGAGGTTGGAATTCCAAAATGGACTGTTAGGGGAGCTTTGGAAATGGCTCGTATTTCTAATAAAATAATGGACAATAATTTTTTTAAAGAATACTTTGAGGAACAAGCTAGTGAAACAT
>CAZGSA010000110.1:0-3079 GCA_964528215.1 Candidatus Woesearchaeota archaeon | reverse complement strand
CTTCACAGACTTTTTATCTTTTTTCTTCACAGACTTTTTATCTTTTTTCTTCACAGACTTTTTATCTTTTTTCTTCACAAGATTCTTTTCTTTTTCTTTTAATTTATCTTTAGATTTCTTTTTTCTAGCAGCCTTTTTTTCTGCCTCTGCTTTTGCAATCTTCTTAACCTTTTTCTTTTCAAGCTTATCTCCTTCTTTTTGTTTTTCAAAAAAAACAAAACTAATTTCTTTTTTTATTCTTGAGATATTTTTTTCAAGTTGCTGAATAATCTCCCCATTATCAGATAACTCATAAACTTCTTCACATTCTGGACAAATAAAATCATTTAACAAAGCAGCTTCCTCTGTAACTTCAATAGAACAAGTATTGCAAACATAATATCTTCTTTCTTTTCTACTTTTTAATTGTGCTTCCAGATTTTCTAATTCTTCATTAAGATTTTTTTCAAGAAGTGTAAGAGATTGAAATACATTTAAAGTCCAAAAATAAATATACCAACCTTTTTTCTTATCTTTTTTCCGAATAAAAGAAACCAGACCATAATCAGACAATTTATATAAAATATTTCTTGTTTGATTAATAGTTAAATCCAATTTTTTTGCAATTAAAAATTCATTTACATGCTTTTTTCCAGCAAGCAAATCTATAATTGGAATAGCTTGTTTATTTATTAAAGTTTCAACAACAGATTTTAAAAATTTAATTTGCATTTTTTATAAATATAATCATAAACTACTACTTTTAATATTTTCTTATTAAAGTAAATACCCTATAAAAACCTAACTATCAAAAAGAAACCTTTTTAAGTTGAGAAATCATTAGTAATATATATAAAGTAATATGTATAATCAATAACCATGGGATGGTTTAATAAAAATAAAAAAGAGGAATCAGAATCAAATTTTGGATTGCCAGAATTACCAAGGATGAATAATGACAATTCCTTACTAATGCCCTCACAAGATTCTGAATACGATTTTAATAATCTATCTCCTCAGAATTCAGAACTCCCCCCTTTGCCTGAAAGGAATCTACCAAACTTTTCTCAACAAAAAATAAAGCAAGAAATTACAAATCCAGAACCAGTTATGCAAAAATCAAAATTCAGTTCTCTTGATTTTGATGAACCTCCAAAAAATAAATCCCAGATATATAAAGAGAGCATGTTTTCTACTTATCCTGAAAAAGTCCCAGAATTTGGATTTTCGAATGTAAAAAAAGAAAAGGTTATTGAAAAGGGGCAACAGGGTCCTGTTTACATAAGGCTAGATAAATTTGAAACAACCTTAGATGCCTTTGATAAAATAAGAACAAAAATCAAAGAAATAGAAGAACTTCTTAAAAAAACAAAAGAGATTCGAACAAAAGAAGAAGAAGAATTAGAACAATGGGAAAGAGAAATTGATATTATCAAATCAAAAATTGAAGCAATTGATAGAGATATATTTAGTAAACTTGAATAATCTCAATAAATTTAATCCATTAAAATAATTCAACATCTCCTTCATAATATCCTATAAATTTAATTATTAAAACATAAATAAAATGGAATCAAGACATATAAGACTGAATTATGAGGAAGCAATATTTGGGAAAAAACAATTACTTTCTGCACAATTAGAAGCTATTCGAACACAAAAAAGAATAAAAGCCTATAAAATTCTTAGAAGAAAAGAATTTGTAGCAAAATCTAAATTAAAAAAAGATATCACTATCTTAAAAAATCAACTAAATCTTTTAATTACTTCTTTTCCAAAAGATGAAAAACAAAGAGAAAGACAGGATAGAAGAGATGATGAAAGGGAATTAAAAAAAGCTAGAGAAAAAAAATTAAACAGAGATAAATTAAAAAAAGAAATTCTTGAAAAACAAACAAAAGTTAAAGATACAACTCCAAAAAAGAAAAAAAATGAATCTTCAAAATCAAAAAAGAAAGATACAAAAAGTGAACTTGAGGAAATAAAAGCCAAGCTCGAAAAATTGGGTTAACCTTAATAATCTTGTTTTTGATAAAGAGAGATAATTTTACTACTTATCCTTAATAAATTTTTAGCATAAAAATTTAAATATAACGGATCTTTTAAAAGATAATGAATGAAATATTATCCAGAGGAATACAAAAAGATCATCTAGAAAAGCTAGCTAAACACAAAGGTTTTAAATTTACAGATACTTTTTTTCCTTATACTTCTGGGCAAATAGGCCCCTATTATGTTAACAGTGAAAGAATTATGAAAAATGGAAGAGATTACAGCATAGCCATCTTGGACCTAAGAAGAACAATTCAATCAACAGGATACAAGTTTGATGCAATTTCTGGAGGAGAAAGAAGAGATTGGATATTTTCCTTACCCGTAGCAAGAAAGATGAAAAAGATTCCAATAATGATTTGTAAAGATGGATCTACTATTGGAATAGAAAAAGAAGATGTAAAAGGGAAGAGAGTTATTCATGTAGCAGATTTGAATAATGAAGGCTCTTCCCCAAGAGATGTTTGGATTCCTACAATAAGGGGCTCTGAAGGGACTATAAATCATATTTTCTTTTATGTTGATAGACTAGAAGACGGTGTTGAAGTTATGAAAAAAATAGAATTAGAATCTCACTCCATTGTTCCCTTAGACAACTATGCCTGGGACTATCTAAAAGAAATTAATATAATTTCTTCTGAAATCTATAAAAATTTAAGGGAAAGAGGAGAATCAAAAGAATCTAGAAATAATTGGGCAATTAAAATGCTAAGAAGTGATAAAGGATTTACAAAATTAGCAGAACTTGCTAATAATCCAGAAACTATAGAAAAAGCTAAGAATATCTTAAACAAAGGTTATCCAGAATTAAGATTAGAATTAACCCATAAATTAATGAATCAATATAAAACAAGGATTTAAAATCAAAAAAAAACAATACACCTTGGATTTCAAAAACCAGGGGTTCTAACCTAATAATCTTAAATTTTTTCACTAACTAATTACAATCCCAAATCTTTTAAATCCTGATTCTCTAGTAATCCTAATACAAACAAAACCAATAATCTAACTCAAAATAAAATTGCAAGCAAATCAAAAATAAATATCA
>CAZGSA010000109.1:2171-3189 GCA_964528215.1 Candidatus Woesearchaeota archaeon | reverse complement strand
TGCCCTTTTAGAAAAGATATAGAGATAGCTACTTTTAGACATCAGTTAGAAAAAAAATTAAAGATAATTAATAAAAATAGGGAAAAATATATGGTTGTTTGCACAGGCCATCAGGGTGAACCCGGAAGTATCTTAGATAGGTTATCAAGAAACAAATTACCCTTTCAATTTCATAAAAAAGACCATCTTGTCTTTTCTTCATCTGTTATTCCTGCAGAAGCAAATATAGAACAGAGAGAAAAATTAGATGCAAGATTAAGAAAAAAAGGATTAAGATTATTTAATAATATTCATGTCTCAGGACATCCAGGTAAAGAAGATTTAAGGGATTTTGTAGAATTAGTAAGTCCAGAACATATTATTCCTGCACATGCTGGAAAAGATAAAACAATTCACATGGTAGAGCTTGCAAGAGAGTTAGGATATAAGCCAAAGAACATACATCTAATAGAAAATAAACAAGTCATAGAGATTTGATTAAATTTAAAATATTAATAATACTTAAAAAAATAAAAGAAATTTTTGATTAATAAAAAAGAAAATAATCAAAAGACATTAGGGCCTGAGAATTAATTGGTGCAAAACATAAACAGATTATATATTCTTAATATCTAGAATAAATAAACTGATAAAATATCCTAAGAAGCAAATTAAAAAAAAAAGAGGAAAATGGTTAATAAAGAGATTTTTACAGCATTAAAAAATGCAATTGATAGGGGTGATTCCCTGGAAGAAGCAATTCAAATAGCAGTTAATTCAGGTTATGATATGAGAGAAGTTAGAGAAGCAGCTTCAGCTTTTAGTAAAAACGGAATAAATATACAACAAAATCCTTCTGAAGAATTAGCAATGCCGAGTCCAAGAAGATTCTTTTCAAGAGTTGCTAAATCTGGTATTAGAGAACCGCCACCAGTTCCAAAAAGACAGATTTTTGAGATACAACCCCCAACACAAAAAGAACAAATACAACTTCAACAAAGAAGAGAACAACCCTCACAAACTCAGCAATTTCCTCAAG
>CAZGSA010000109.1:0-2071 GCA_964528215.1 Candidatus Woesearchaeota archaeon | reverse complement strand
TAAGAGAACAACTTCAACAAAGAAGAGAACAACCCTCACAAACTCAGCAATTTCCTCAAGTAAGAGAACAACTTCAACAAAGAAGAGAACAACCCTCACAAACTCAGCAATTTCCCCAAGTAAGAGAATCGCCAAAACAGATGAAACCCTTAACATTGCATTCTCAAAATACTAAAACTCCAAGTTTTAATCAAGATAAACCAAAATCTAAAGAAAAAGGTTGGTTTAAGGAAATCCTACTCCTAGTTATTTTACTATTTTTAATAGGATTTTTAGTTTTAACAATTCTTTTTAAAGATTCAATACTTACATTTTTTTCTGGGTAAAAAACTTCTTTTTTAGACTTTGAGGTTAATCTCCTCTAAAACTTCTTAGTCACACAAATAAATGGATTAAGGAAAATACTGCGAGTAAATTCAAGATAAGGCAGATAATTTTTAAAAAAGCAGATTAGTAGATTTTTTATAGATAAATCTAAAACATCAATAGCCTTTTAATGTTAAGAATCTTTTAATTAACCTAATTAAAATGGAAATATATAATCCAGCAGAAGATTCATATCTTTTAGCAGAAGTAGTAAAAAATTATCTTAATAATCTAATTAAAGATATTAAGAAAAAAGATAAAAGAAACAGCGAGCAACATAAAAACAGCAAGCCATACAATCAAGATGGGGATATAAACTATACTAAAATAAAAGGCCTTAAAATTCTTGATATGGGTTCTGGGTCTGGTATTCAGGCATTAATCTGCAGACAATTAGGTTATAAAAACATACTAGCTGCAGATATTGATTCAACAGCTATTGCCCATTTAAAAAAACAAAAAATAAGAACAATAAAAACAAATCTTTTTTCAAATATTGATAACAAAGAAAAATTTGACATCATAATTTTTAATCCCCCCTATCTTCCAGAACATAAATATGATAAAAAACCAGATACAACTGCAGGAAAACAAGGTTATGAGCTTATTATAAAATTTTTAAAACAAGCTAAAAATTATCTAAACAAAAACAATAAAAGATCAAATATTCTTTTACTTTTTTCTTCTTTATCTCACCCAGAAATAATAAAACAAAAAGCAAGACAATTAGGTTATGAATATAAATTACTTGGTAAAAAATCTTTATTTTTTGAGCAATTATATGTATATAACTTGTTTTTAAAGGCTTCGTAAGGTTTTTAAAACAAGCATTTTTTCCCTAGTTTTTAAAGGTTTAGCAAGGCTTTAAAAACCAATTGATTTAGATTTTTTATGGAAGATTCAAATCATGATGAAATTGAATGTAAGGAAATAGAAGAAGAGCAGGAAGATTCAGAATAAATTAATTAAATCTAGTTTAAAATACCTAAATTAAAAAAATTCAGCATAAAAGAATCTAAAATGATAGACCTCGATGAACCCCCAGATTTAAAATTAGAACCACAGGATTTAAAATTAGAAAGAAAAGTTAAATTTCAAAATCCTATTCTGTATAGTCGATTACAACAGGAGAAAGATCATAAAATAAGGGAGATAGAAAGAGAGATGTTAGATATAGACTCTAGAGATATTTTAAAACTACCTTTTTTAATACGCCCATTTGTGTATTTTACTTCCAGATATTGTGGAAGAAGAAGATTTTATTAATTCTTAAACATATTTCTCACAATAATTATTCTTATATATCCCAAATATAATATATAAGTAACAAAAAATAAGAAGTAATTTATGTTGAACTTAGCAACTAATATCTTCTCTTAATTTGTAACAGATTATTGATAAAAAATGAAATTCGCACATATTGCAGATAGTCATTTAGGTGGATGGCGACAGCCAGAACTGCAAGAGTTAAATATGCAATCTTTTCAAATAGCAATTAAAACCTGCATAGAAGAAGAAGTAGAATTTATTCTTTTTACAGGAGACTTATTTGATTCGGCTTTTCCACCTATTGAAATTTTAAAAGAAGCTTTTTCAGAATTTAGAAAACTAAAAGAAGCAGGAATAAAATCCTATGTCATTGCTGGAAGCCATGATTATTCTGTTTCAGGAAAAACTTTTTTAGATGTTTTAGAAAAAGCAGGAT
>CAZGSA010000108.1:554-3216 GCA_964528215.1 Candidatus Woesearchaeota archaeon | reverse complement strand
ATTTCTTTCATAACAATTCCTGCATGAGCTAAAGCCATTGCAGCAGCATTGATTCCTGCACAACGAGTTGAAGCATTTGCTTGTAAAATCATAATCTGAACATCAATAACTGTTCCAGGAAATCTAGCTAAATCAACAACAGAAGATAAAGCATTTTCAGTAACCATGCTAATTTCCTTGCTTCTTCTTGAAGGTCCTGGTCTTGCTCTTTCTGTAACAGAAAAAGGCAACATATTATATTCACACCTAATTATTCCTCTGTCTGGTTTTTGAAGATGTTGGGGATGTAATGGTTTAGGCCCATAAACAGCAGCAATAGCAACAGTTTTACCAAATGCAAATAATGCACTTCCAGTTGCATTTGGAATTATTCCCACTTTTGCTTTTATTGGACGAAGCTCATCCATTTTTCTTCCATCTGAACGTTTTGTGTATGGCATTTTATTCTCTTAATCTCTCGGGTAAGTATTCTTCTAAACTTAATACTCCATCTTTATTTAAATCTCTATGATTAAATTCAGTTTTATATCTCACTCTCTCTGTTTTTATTTTTGCATCTGCAGTTGCATTATGAAGATAGGTATATAGACCTATAGTTGTTCCTGCTAGAACTACTAATCCTGCAATTTTAATTTTATCTTTATTATTCATTTTACTTTTCCCCCCCCAAAAACTTCTCAACTTTTTCTGTCAATCCATCTGAAGCAGATTCTTGAGAAATTAAATCAATTGCATCTTCTGCCTTTTTCTCTCCTTCTATTTCTCCTTTTATCCAGATATAACCATTTTGTCCAACAGTTATTTCTGTATTTGCGGAGTTTTTGATAAGATTAATCATACTGCCTTCTTTTCCAATAACTCTTGGAACTTTATGTGGATTTATTTTAATAATTCTTCCACCTTCTAATTTTCCCAAACCTCTTGATTTTAAAGTAAGGTCGATGCTTCCACTTCTTTTAACACTCCAAATTTTAAGATTAAGAACATCTCCAATATTTGCAAATTCTGCAATGTCATTTTTATCAATATATCTTGGGCACTCTGCTAAAGATAAAAATGCAGAATAAGGCCCTCCAACATTAATAATCCAACCATTAAAAGTAATGTCTTCTACTCTTCCTATAACACTATTACCTCTTCTAGGCTCAAAGACTCCTGATACAGGGATAATTTTAACAACCCTTCCATTAGTTTCAGCTAAACCATATCTACTTGCAATTATTTGTCCATCTTCATTTCTTGTGAAATCTCCAGGAAGATGGTCTTCTCCACTGACTATAATCTCTCCAGGAATCACAAGCTTTCTTTCTGTTTTCTCTCTCTTTGATTCCTTTTCAGGTTTTTCTTCATTATCTTCTTGTTTTTCTTCTGTCATTTTAATCTTTTAATTATAACCCTCCAAGATTATCAACATCTTTTTCTAATCTCCTAGTTTTAGATTCTTGAGCAATCATATCATAGACTTCTCTTCTATGGACAGGAACTTCTATCGGAGCATCAATACCTAATCTGACCCTCTCCCCTCTAATATCAACTACAGTTAGATTAATATAGCTCTTAGGTTTATATTCTATCATTATACTCTCATCAATTTGTCTTGATAATACTAACATTTTAATCTTCTTTTATCTCCTCAGTTATAGCACTTCCATGAGTTATTGCATTTAATTTATCATAAAAATCTGTTTGAATTCCAACAGGAATATTAAGAATAGCCTGCAAATCACTATTTCCTAACCATTCTTCTTTTTCTTTATATTCTTGTAATAATCCATAAACCCGCCCCGTATGTTGTGCAGGTATTATGATTTTTATCTTTTTTGTATTAATTTTAATTGGAAGAATAGTTTTTAAACTTTCTGTTATTGTTTTAATCTGTTGTTCAATTGGTTTATTGTCAATTCTTACACCAGATTGTTTAATTGCAGAAGTTAAGATATCCGGAGTAAAAGGCCTTCCAGTTCTAGCATCAATAGCATTTCTAATTAAAAAATCAATAATTTGTTTTTTCTTATTTTCAATAGCTTCATCCCTATACTCTTGGGTAATTTCTAATTGTCCTTTTTTAACAATCTGTTTCACACCTTCTGTTAATTCGGTTGTTCCAAAAACATTTTCTAATTCATCTTTTCCAGCTCGCATACCTTTTTTTTGGTCAGTATAAATTGCCGTATCCCTTATAACTTCACTTATATCAATATTTTCTCCTTTTTTTAATTTCATAGCACTATCTAAATCTACCATTGTTTCAAAATTTAATTTTCCTGTTTTAAGTCTTGCTAAAGTATCTGTCATTTCAATCCTCACATTAATTTTTTAATTTCTTCAAAACTAAGTTTTTCTAATTTAGTATCTTGTTTTTTTATTATCCCAACATTAAACCTACTAATATCAAAATTATCTTTTAAAAAATCTTTAAAGATTTTTAATGCCAATTTAATTGCTTCATTTATTGTAATTTCAGGTTTATACTCTTTTCTTAATATTTCTTTAATTTTTTCATCGTTTTCTCCAATGGCAATTGCATTATATTCAAAATAATTTCCAGTTATATCACTTGTATATAATTTAGTTTCATTATCATTTTTTCCTGCAATCATTAATGCTACTCCAAAAGGTCTCACTCCTGGATGCTGAGTATATTGCTGTTGAATATCTGAAA
>CAZGSA010000108.1:0-544 GCA_964528215.1 Candidatus Woesearchaeota archaeon | reverse complement strand
TCCCTTATAATTGACTCAATATCAATTGGAGAATCATAGGTAACTCTATGTTGTTGAGCAATTGTTCTAGTCTGATTAATTAAAATTCTAGCATCACTCAAAATTCCTGCAGCACTAGCCATAACGTGACTATCAATTTCATTAATTTTATCAGAAGATTCCTTAACAATTAAACTATCCTTTTTTCCTTTATCAGCAATAATAACAACTCCATTAGAACAGTTTATTCCAATACTTGCAGAGCCTAATCTAACTGTTTTTTCTGCATACTCTACTTGCAATATATGTCCATCAGGTGAAAACATAGTTGCACTTCTATCATAGCCCATTACTTGGTGTTGCATATCTGGTATATCCATTTTTATAATATTCTCTGTCTCGCTCCAAAGAAAGTAATCAAAGAATCTAATCTTTGGATTTAAGACTTATTTATTTCTTTCAAAAAAATTAAGAAATAAAGGTTTAAAAAGTTTGTGGTAACAAATTCTCCTGTATGACCCAGTGACATATGTCACTAGCAACCGAAAATTAGTTCGCAGGTGAA
>CAZGSA010000107.1:0-3228 GCA_964528215.1 Candidatus Woesearchaeota archaeon | reverse complement strand
TAAATATGCCCCCTTCTGTAACTTTATGCCCCCACCGGGATTCGAACCCGGGTCACAGCCTTGAGAAGGCTGGATGCTTGGCCACTGCACTATGGGGGCATGTTTAGTTAAACAAACTAACAATTCAACAAAAAAACTATTTATAAAACTAACTACAATTAAAAAAGGCTCAAAAAAATAACTCTAAATTAAGCCTTAAAAACACGATAACCTTTTCTAACCCTTTCATCCACTACTAGACCAATTTCATCTCCTGCTTTTGCAGAACCTACTTTATCATGCTGTATCTGCATACTATCAATTACCTGCTCAAAATCTACATCTCCTCCAACAAATCTTATCTTATCTCCAATTTTTAAGCCAGCAGTCAACTTTATAGCAGCTACTTTAACATGCTCAAAGTAATTTGAAACAATACCTATAGGTTTATCTTCTGCCATAATTAATTTAAGAATAAATAATATATAAGCTTTGTGATTTAAACTCTTTAGTAAAATATCAATCAATTGTAAAAATATTAAGCAAGAATTACAGAACATTATCAATTATAAAATCATCAATAAGATACAAATAAATAGCCCCACCAGGATTCGAACCTGGGTCAACGGGTCCAGAACCCATTATCCTTGACCACTAGACTATGGGGCTATACAAATATGTCTTAAACTTTATTTATAAATTTACTGGAAACAATGTCAATAATCCATTATACAATCTGCCAACCCTAATCTCAGTGTCAACCCTACCTTAATTTATTGGTAATCCTGCTCTCAAAAATCTAGCACCCCATCAACTCAAACACACATTAAATTACCAATATAAATAACCTCAAAAACTCAAGAACTAAAACTCCATCTCAATCCTTAATTCCATTAATACAAAAACAAACTTGCTTATCTGCATCAAATGCCCCCTAATACTCTGAACATCTTTATTTTTTGAATCTTTCCATTTAAAATGGTCATTATAAATCTTAAAATCATTTTCCCCAAATTTAATTACTTCCCCCCTATTAAACTTATAAAATAAATGATAATATTTCATAAAATGCTCTTTAACTATCTCTGCAAAAGGAGTTATCTCATCTATTTTCTTTTTTGCTTTAGCTAAATGAGTGCCAATATATTTAAATTCATCGCCTAATAACTCTAAGATATAAAGTGTTGAAAACATAATGGGTTTATTTTTCTGAAAACTAGAATCTTTAATTTTATTATTAATTCTGCAACAATAATCAATAAACCTATCAACATTAATATCCATAGTATGAATAGTTTTGCAAATACTCATATCCCCTATATCATTTTTTTTAATTAAATCAATTATCTTATCAAATAAATCTTCTATTAAAAGAAAGATTCTTCTTAAAGAACTATCAAACTCCCTGCTTGAAACTTCTCCCATTTCTCTAGTAACACAATAACCTTCTCCACTATCTATAATCTCCATTCCAATAAACCTATCAATTAATTCACTAATCATGTTTAAAGCAGGTTTTTTAACAGAACATTCTCCAACCCTAGAATATTCAAAATGAGTTGCATAATAATTATAAACATTTTCATAATCTTTTTTACTAGGATTATATTTTAAAATAATTTCATCATAACCCTCCCTATAGGCAGACTGAAAAAATCTCCATAACATTGGAACACTAAACCCAGATATATCAATTGTTGTTGTCTTAAATCCATTATTTTGTCTTCCATTAATAATCAAACTTCCATTATCTTCTACTAAATCTACTTCATCACCAGCCTTAAGATTAAGTTTTTTTGACCATTCTACGGGCAAAGTCATTGTTAAAGTATTATGCCCTTGGCGAATTATTTTTCTTTTCATTGTTTTTTATTTTTTTAATGTTTTTTTAGGAAAAGAAAAGCTTGAAAATTTTAATTTTCATTGTTTTTCTTTTGATTGATTTTTATTTTTTTAATTCCTTAAATAATATCTCCTCAATACATTATGTCTAAAATAAACAATATATTTAAAGTTTTCTCAATATGTTCAATAGTGAAAATATATAAGAATATATTCTCAAAGGAAAATCTATTAAAATCATTCCCCCATATAAAAATCATAAACAATTAAAAATTAAAATGCCTTCAATTACTAATAGGAAATCAACAAAAGAACTCTGTCCAAATTGTAATTCTAGATTAATATTAATAACAGAAAGATGGGATGCATTTCCAACAGAAGAAAGCCCCACATTTGTAATTTTTCAAAGATGTAATATTTGCAATTATGAAAAAGTAATCTTAGATGAAGATATGCCCAAGGCAACCCCATATGAAAGAAAAATAAAAAGAGGATTACAATATCAATTATAATTAAATTCTTTTTAAAAACAATCAAAACTCCAAACCCCTTAGAAAAATATCTATGACTTCCTATCAATACTAATGTATTAAGTTTCCTTAATATCTTCTTACAATTTCAAGCTCACATGTCAGAGCTTAATCCTGTTCCTTATACAGCTAAAAATTTTATAGATTAAGATGCCACATTTTAAAGAAGATAGATTTTTTCTCAATTAATTTTTATTGACAATTTAATAAACAATATAAATTTTAAAAATTCTATTAATAATCCACTAGCAAAACATTTATAAATAAACTTCTCAATCTTTTTTTAATATAACTAGTAATCTAAAGCCAATATAAGTAAAAACAACTCTTATCTTGTTTAATTTAAAAAATAGTTATTAATACTAAAAAATGAAAAGATCAAGCCGTAGATGGAAAAAAAAGCGTCAGATGCGTTGGAAATGGCAAAGAAAAAGGCTTAAACGTGTCAAAAAGAAAAGAAAGCAAAGAAGAAAAGGATAGTTCTAAAACTTTATAATCTTCTAACTCTATATAACTAACATACAATAATAATGTTTATAAAACAATTCTCATCATATATAATAAAGAACTTAATCATTGAATTAAACCAAACTTATAATCTCCATATATCCTATTTATTAATAGATTATTTGTTTAAATATAAAGAGAGGATAAAAACTATGAATAATACTACTATTTGGACTGAGAAATACAGACCTAAAAAATTTGGAGAAGTTGTTGGCCAAGATGAAATTATCAAGAAGGTTCAAAACCTAACTGCCTCTTTAAATATTCCCCATATGCTATTTGCAGGGCCTGCTGGAACAGGAAAATCAACACTAGCCCTAATTGTTGTAAGGGAGCTATTTGGAATACATTGGAAAGAAAATTATTTAGA
>CAZGSA010000106.1:0-3234 GCA_964528215.1 Candidatus Woesearchaeota archaeon | reverse complement strand
CTAATTTTGATTTAAGATTACTTTTAACTGAGAAGAAATTTACATTATTTAGAATGTAGTTTCTAGAATTTATAAAAATTTTAGCTGTATAGGGAACAGACTTAAGCTTGGAGATATGTAGTTTGAGATTGTAAGAAGATATTAAACAAAAAATATCTTCAAAAAAAGTAAGAGATTGCAAAACTCTACACTAAATCAATAAAAATATTATAATTTTCTAAAAATATAAGGAATTAAGATTATCAATCCTGATAAAACATAAAATCCATAATGTATTGAAAAAGTGTATATAAAACCACAATTATACTTTTTTATTATAATTGGAAATAAAATTCCTGCAATCAAAGAAGAAAAAAAATAATATCCTCCAATCAAGATACCTTCTGTATAAAACACAACTAAATGAATGCCTCCAAAGAATAATATGAATGTTAAAACTAGTTTTTTTAAAGACATTTTAGCTTCAATGTAAAAACTAATTAAAAGAACAATAAAAGTTTGTTGAACAAGAATCTCAAATATTTTTGTGATAAGATAAGAATAACTAATACTTTCTAATTCTCCTATACTAATTCCTGCAATAGAATTAATAATACTCCCTAGATAGAGATTAGCAAACCAGTAAGTAGCAAAAGAAGCAAGAATAATTCCTCCCAAAAAAACAAAAGGTATTGCACTAAATTCTTTAAAAACAATATAAAAATGTTTTCTAAAAACTAGAATTACTATTATTGAAACAAGAAGATAATATGCAGAAGTAATAATAAAACCTTTTGTATATGAGAATCCAAAAAAGTTAAGAAGATAATATCCTCCCCAAAAACCAAACCATAAAAAAAGCCAGAGGAACATTTTTTCAACTAAGGGCTTTTTTACCTCTAAATATTTATTTTTAATAAAAACAGCCTCTTGCAACTTCTCCTGATTACTCTTTTTCTTTCTCACTTGTTTTTGCATCTTGTTTTCTATAATCCAGAGAGATTTACATAAAATTTCAATGATTTATATTACTCACAATAAATAATAATAACTTTAAATAATTATTCAATTAAAAAATTATTATCTAATTAATATATCTAAAATTTTTAGGTTATAAAAAATCTAAATCTTTTAAGAGGTAGTATCAATATCCTAGAAACCTCTTAGTTCTGCAAATAAATCCCCTTAGAGAGGCTAGAGAACTATTTTGTGTAGCTTAAACTGCAAGAAGTTATTGAGATTTTAAACCTTAAAAATATTATTTAATTCTTAACAAACTCAGGTTTAGCAACTATTTTTGAATTTTCATCCTCAGATGAACTGGATGTTATTGTTTTATATATTCCAATAAATTTATCTTTACAAAAAACAGAAATCAATTCACTATTTGGAATTTTTTTCTCATTTTCTAAATCTTTTTTCATTAAAGGCTTTCCATTTAATAACTCTCTTACAACTTCTTTTTTAACATCTGTTTTTGTAATAATCTGTTGAATAATCTCTGCAGGAATCAGGATTTCCCTAAGTGGTTTTTCATCACCTTTTTTATATGCTTTAAATGCTTTTTCAATCTCTTCAAGAGTATAAGATTTATCAATCTTAAAAATTCCTGCCCTTACTCTTCTTAATTCAATCATATGAGCTCCACCAATTCTCTCACCCAAATCTGAACAAAGCTTTCTAATATAAGTTCCTGCTTGAACATCACTTTCAAATTCAACAACCCTTTTGATTTTATTTATAATTTTAAATTTATTAATATTCCTTTCTCGTAAAACCCTTTTAACTCTTGATTTAATTGGTGGTTTTTGCATAATTTTTCCAATAAATTTATCCATTTCTATTTTTAATTCTTGTTCAGAAATATCTTTATGCAATAGCATTTTACCAACATATTGTTTATCTTTTTTCATAAAATAATTAGAAAGTTTACAAGCCCTGTTTAATGCAATAGGTAAGACTCCTGTAACCAGAGGGTCTAAAGTTCCAAAATGCCCTGCCTTTCTAGCATTAAAAATTCTTTTAATTTTTTCAACAGCATCATGACTTGTAGGTCCTGAAGGTTTATCTAAGTTTATTATGCAAAATTCAATTAATTCTGAAATTGGTTTCATATTAAATATTATCAAGAGGGCTTTTTATATTTTTAATTGAAGCATTTGACACTCTTAAATATAACTGAGTCGTCTTAATACTAGAATGTCCAAGAAGTTTTTGAATAATTCTTAAGTCAGTTCCATTTTCTAGTAAATGTGTTGCAAAACTATGTCTTAATGTATGGGGATGAACTTTTTTCCTAATTCCAGCTTTTTTAGCAGAATTTTCAACAATTTTTTGAATAGTTTTCACACTTAACTTACCTCTTCTTTGAGAAACAAACAAATAATCATCCTCATTAAAATCTAAATAACTCTTAATTTCATTTAAGATAGAATCTGGAATCTTTACATATCTATCTTTTTTACCTTTTCCCAATCTAACAATAATTAAACCCTCTTCAAACAATATATCATTTTTTCTTAAATTAACAATTTCACTAACTCTAAAACCACACCCATATAATAATTTTAATATTAATTTATGTTTAATATTATTAGTACAAGAAATCATCTTACCAACTTCCCACACACTTAAAACCACTGGAATTTTCTTATTTTTTTTAGGATAAGGAATATCTATCTTCCTGTCCAAAACAACTTCAAAAAAGAACTTAATTGCTCCTATCTGAACACAAACACTTGAAGGCTCTTTAACAGTTAATAGATATCTAACATAATCTTTCACACAATCCTCATTCAATACCCGCCCCCCAGCAAAAACCAGAAACTCCTCCATAGCATAAGTATAACTAATAATAGTTTTTTTAGAATAATTTCTAATCTTCAACTCTTTGATTAATTTTTCTTTCCATTCGAAGGTAAAGAAAACAAAAGATAATTAGTATATAAACTTGTAGCTAAACTCTAAAATAGTAAAAATAAAAGAGTAGATTAAATACTTCATCAGAGGTGTTTATACGGAATACACTTCGTATAAACACTAGTTGCTTGTCGCTCCGTACCGTCGCTAAATTTCAATTTTTCTTTTCTTTCCCACCCTAACGATAGGAGAGATAAGCCTGCAGTCCTTCGGACAAATAGTTTTTGTCTTCGACAAAAATAGAAAAACTTCTTTTATCCAGCCAAACGAACGAAGAGCGAAATTAAAATTTCGCATAACCAAGGATAAAAGGTTCGTTTCACTCACGCAAATTTT
>CAZGSA010000105.1:0-3253 GCA_964528215.1 Candidatus Woesearchaeota archaeon | reverse complement strand
TGCAATGATGCTAATTCTAATATAAATCCTGGAGAAACAGAGATTTGCAATGGAATAGATGATAATTGTGATGGAATTATTGATGAAAATACAGTTTGTGGAAACACAAATTATTATTGTGATAATGATGATGATGGATTTTTAAGTGCTGTTCCAAGTGGAAGTTGTGATACTTTTAATTGTATTCCTCTTTGGTGTTATAAAAATTTTGGAAAAGATTGTGATGATAATAATTTAAATATTAATCCAGGAGTGAGAGAATTATGTGATGGGATAGATAATAATTGTGATGGAATTATTGATGAGATAATTCAAACAGATCCAACTAACTGTGGAAGTTGTGGAAATGTTTGTGATTTTGAGAATGTTCAGGTCCATAATTGTAATCAGGGTATTTGTGGGATTATTAGCTGTGAACTTGGATGGGTTGATTTAAATAAAATTCCTGAAGATGGATGTGAAAATGAATGTGAACCTACTGGTCCAGAATTATGTGATGGAATGGATAATAATTGTGATGGAAGAACAGATGAGGGATTTAATGGAGATGATTGTGAAGAAAAATGTATAAATGAAGGGGGAATTGATTTTGATTCTTTAAGAATTCCTGGGTTTAAATGTTGTGGAAATGATGCTAATGAAGGAAATCCTTTTGAAGAATTTATAGAGATTAGTTGTGAGGACAATAATGATAATGATTGCGATGGTCAAATAGATTGCGAAGATTTAGATTGTGTAGATAATCCTTCTTGCGGTGTGTGTGTTAATGAAGATGTTATTTGTGATGGTTATATTAATATGAAAGATTTAGTTGCTGTGGCAGTTGTTTTTGGAACCAGGGGATGTGAGCCTCCTGATTGGTGTAATAGAAGAGATGTTATAAAAGATGGAGAGATTAATATAAAAGATTTAGTAAGGGTTGTAACTGTTTTTGATTAATTTTTATAATATATATTAACATTTATATATGCTTTTTTCTTATTTATAGGATGTTTAAAAAAAAGAGAAATAGTTTTTTTAGAGGTAATTATAAGAAATCAAAAAAAATTAAAGCACAGACAACTGTGTTTATAATTATTGCAATTATGATTGTTTTAGGCCTAGTTTTATATTTTGTTTTTAGTGGAGGTATTGGAAACGAGAAAGTTCCTAGGGAATTAGAACCTGTTTATTCTTATTATCTAAGTTGTATTGAAGAAGAGGTTTTAGATGCTGCAAATATCCTTGGGCAGAGAGGAGGTTATATTGAAAATATTGAATTTTCTCCTGGTAGTTCTTATATGCCTTTTTCTTCTGAATTAAATTTTTTAGGAACAGGAGTTCCTTATTGGTATTATATTTCTGGAAATGGGGTTGTAAATGAAAGAATTCCTAGTAAGATAAAGCTAGGAGATGAGATAAATAATTATGTAAAAGATAGATTAGATTTTTGTGATTTTTCTGAATTTAGAGATAAAGGTTTTAATATTAGTATTGGAAATGCAGAAGTTGAGAGCAGTATAGAAGACAATTTGATTAGTGTTAATGTCAAACAACCTCTTACTATTAGTTTTGGAGATTTTGTTTGGAGTGGAAATGGTCATAGCGTAGATGTCCAGTCTAATTTAGGAAAATTTTATGATTTAGCTAAAAAAATTTATCTAAATAATAAAGAGTTTATGTTTTTGGAAAATTATGCAGTAGATATTTTGAGGTTGTATGCTCCTGTGGATGGTTCTGAGATTGGTTGTAGCCCTAAAATCTGGAATGTTGAAGAGATTAGAGGCAATTTGATAGAAGCTTTAGAATCTAATGTTCCTATGACAAAAGTTAAGGGAGACTATTATACACTTTCAAAAGAAGAGAATAAATATTTTGTGAGGGATTTAGGAGAGAATGTTGATGTAAATGTTAATTTTTTATATTCTTCTGATTGGCCTATGAAGATGGAAGTTTGGCCTAGTGAAGATGGTATTTTGAGGGCAGACCCAGTAGGATTACAAGAAGGATTAGGAATGTTAGGTTTTTGTTATGTTCCTTATCATTTTATTTATGATTTTGCATACCCTGTTTTGATACAAATATATTCTGGAAATGAATTATTTCAGTTTCCTGTTGTTGTCTTTATTGATAAAAATAATCCTAGAGAATCTTTAGATGCTGAAGGAATTCCAGATGTTGTTCCAGAATTATGTATTCATAAAAATAATGCTTTAATTGTCTCAACATATAATACTAATCTAGAACCTATTGAATCAAATATTGGGTTTAAGTGTTTTGATACAACTTGTGATATTGGAAGAACAGAAATTCAAGGTAATGATGCAATTCTTAATGCAGATTTCCCACAATGTGTTAATGGTTATATTGTTGCAAGTGCAGAAGGCTATGAAACTAGAAAATATCTTGTTGAAATTTTAGATGAAAAAAGCATTTCAGTTGTTTTAGACAAGAAATATAAATTAGACTTAGAAATTCAACAAAATGGAGCGACAATAAATGATTATGCAGTTATTACTTTTAACAAAGATAATGGTAAGAAAACTATTGTTGCTTATCCTAATCAAAGAGAAGTTGAATTAACAGAAGGACAATATCAAGTAGAAGTTTATGTTTATAGTAATTCAACTATTAATGTTCAAGGAAGTAAAACAGAAAAATGTGTAGAGGTCCCTAAATCTGGAATTTTAGGGGTTTTTGGATTTAGCGAAGAGAAATGTTTTGATATGAAAATTCCAGACCAGATTGTTAGTTCTGCAATTTCTGGAGGAGGAAAACAGAGCCATTATATTTCTGAATCTGAGTTGAGAAGTTCTGGAAGAATGATTATTAATTCAAAAAGTTTTGGAGTTCCAAATAGTGTGGAGAGTCTTCAGATTAATTATAATAGCTTAGAGGTTAGCAGATTAGATATCTGGTTTGATTAAAATGAGAAATGAGATTAAAGTAAAAAAGTATAGAAATGTTAAATTATTTTTATTATTAGTTTGTCTTTTTTTAACTAGTAATATTTTAATTAGTTTTGTTAATGCTGGAGCTTATTCTGGTTCTTTATTTAGTAATTATGGAGGGACAGAATTTTCTGGAACTACAAGGGTTTATGGAGCTAGTTTAAGTCCTCAGTTTAATAACCCTAATTTTTTAACTACGAGTGGTTTTACTAGTCCTAGTGTTTATTGGCCTGATTTTGCTAGTGAAGATTGTCTTGAAAGACAGGATTTTGTTATGCAGATTGCTCCAGGAGGGTGCAGTCCTGCAGGTGTTAGAAGTGATT
>CAZGSA010000104.1:0-3282 GCA_964528215.1 Candidatus Woesearchaeota archaeon | reverse complement strand
AAAAGCTCGGCAGACCAAAATCCCCCCATGTAAAGTAAGAATTCTAATCGTCGTGATAGGGTTTGAAATTTGTGGTTTGGGAAAACGGACGTTTTAAGGGATATGGAAAAGATAAGATTAATCATGTTTTTAAATAACCAATTCTTAAATAAAACATGACAAAGGAACATAAATCTTCGGGTTGGAAAAACTTCTTTGTTATTTTAGGAGTAATCTTTGCTATTCTAATTATTTGGAATTTATTCTTTTCTTCAACTGAACAAAGTAATCAACAAGTAAAAAATGGAACAGAGGTTACAGAAAAAATAAAACAGGATATAGTCTGGGTTAAATATGATGTAACTGGAAAAACTTCAGATGGAAGTTATTTTGAAACAAGTGCTAGTGGTTCAGGAGTTATTTATTATATTAATGGAACACAAATGCAAGTTTTTACTAATAGGCATGTTATCGATTGCGATTATAGTGATTTAAAGTGCTATCAAAGATTATCCGAAAAAATTCAAATTAGAACTCAAGATGGGAAAATGCATAATGTAGCTAAAGTTCTTTATGCACCTCATGGATTGGATCTTGCAGTCTTAGAGTTGAGTATAGATTCAAATGAAAATTACGATAGTGTTTATGTTAGAAAAGAAGGGTTACAATTAGGTGAAAAAGTAACAGCCGTAGGATACCCTGCTTTTAATGATAAAGTCCTTGAATTTTCAGTTAGTGATGGAACAATAACTAACTTTAGAGATTTGATTATGAATGATGGTTTTGCTTTCAATTCTATAGACTCAGATGCATATACTTATTTTGGAAGTAGTGGGGGAGGATTATTTGACAAAGACGGAAATCTCATAGGTATAAACACATGGTTAGCAAACACGCAAACAAGTATAGCAATTAAAATTAATGTTATTGATAATTTTGGGAACTGGAATTATTGTAAATCAGATTCTTATAGTGTTGGAAACTATTGCGTGAATTATTGCGATAGGACTGAAGTTTTAGGAGCAGATAATCAATGTTACAAACCATGTAATGGATTTTATTGTAAGTCTGATATTCCAAAAGTTAGTGATTCTCGTTGTGATGCGGGATACATTGCAGGAACAGACGGGTATTGCCATCTTCCTTGTGGTTCAGTTATAGAATACTGTTCTGGTTCTGATAATATTTGTTTTAAAAATAGATGTTATGGTCAATGTTCACAAGGTTCTCTTTTTGAAGATGGAACTTGTAGACTATATCAATAAAAGAAATTATCTAATTTCATTTTTTAGTTAAGTAAATCTCTCTTTTATAGAATTTACAATTACATCTACTTGCTTTTGATTAAGAAAATCTGGCTGTAAATCTCTGATAAAATCATGAGTTACCCAATTAGCCCCGAAACACTCTCCAGAGTATTCTTTCATTAAATTAAACTTCCAGCATTCTTTTTCTGCTCCTAAAACATGCCCCAATTCATGAGCTAGAACCCATCCTGGCATCGAATTATTCAAAGTAACTATGGCAAGATTACCTTTACCGCAAATATGTGCCATCCCTTTTGTTGAACTATTAAACTCCAAAAGAATCAACTTTATTGTTTTGTTATCTTGGTAATCAGTTAGATTAAATACTTCTTCTATTGCGGAACAATTCTGTCTAAAAATAAGCTCCGTAAGGTTTCTATTGGATGACTCATTGAATCCAATGGGCTCCAAAATAGAAAATGAAATATTATATTTTGAATAAATCTGACGGGCTTTTGTGAAATTCTCCCCAGAATACAAATATAATTCATTCTCAAATAAATAAGGTTGCACCCTGAAGCTGAGAGATTCATTGTTAATTCCTTGCTTTTGTAGTGGAAAATAAAGGCTTAGAAGAAAAAGAAAAAAAAGAGTTAGCATTATAACAATATAGACAAAAATCTGTCGAACTATGTCCCACTTATATTGCTGTTTCTTATCTACTAAATGATAAGCCTTCTTTATTTTATTATTAGCATAAACATAAACTACAAGATAAAGTGCAGGAATAATAAAAAATGTAAAGGCAGAGGTTAAACCCTTGAGTAGGGGAGCCAAAGTAAAAGTGAATATCCAAATTGAAGCGAGAGTAACAATTAAAGTAAAGAATATAATTATTGCATACGCTAATAACATCTGCAATATTGAATATTTCTGATGAAATGCTAATTTTACTGAATTTTTATCTACTTTTCTCATTTTTCATAACCCTCTTTCTTGAAACCATAGAGTTGCATCCTTTCTTCTAATAAATCAAGTAATTTCTTATCTCTTACGACTGCAACCGTTCTTAATGGCTGGGCACATTTAATGAAACTCAAATTTACTTTCTCGGGAATTCCCTTTTTTGAGCTAACAAGTAAAGAATTGTTTTCCCCCTTCCAATTAGGTACTTCTTTTATTTGGGATAAATCTTTATCTTTTGAATAGCTTGAAAAATAATCTTGGGACAAAGCATCTATTGAAGACTTGTGATCTTCTGATTGATAGTAGATATTGTGTAAGCAATTATGAAACTGAAGTTTATTTATAGCCCTTACATCTTCTATCTCACTTATGTTTATAGTATTTTTATCATCTAATTTAATTGAATAATATACTGGGTCAAAAAGTAATAGACACTTATTGGGGGAAATTGGGCAGAGAACAATTAATCCTGGATGTTGAATTCCTTCAAAGGCATGGCTTGGGTCTCTATAAATCAAATTATAAAAGATTACAGGGTTATCACTAAAGATAAAAGCCTGTTCAGTTTTGTTTATTATAACCGCAGGCACTAAATCTGTAAGCAAAATATTAGACTCTAAAGAATGAACAACCCCATACAAGAAAGCTCCAGGGTAAACCAATCTTACTTTATCTAAATCTTGTTCAGTCACTTTTTTCATAAGTTCCTTATCTGCCTTCATCATCGGCTTAACTACTGCCTCAAACATTTTATCAATATAATCATTTGCCAGCATCTTTGCCTTTTCGGTCCTGCTACTCTGAAAGGAAATGAATCTAAGCATTTCCATGTATTCATACCCTGTTAAAACTTTGAGATTATCATTTTCTATAATCTTTTTTAAAACTTCATTAAACTTACCTTCAATAGGAGAAAAGCTTTTTTCTATTTCAGTATTTTCAGAATAAAAATAATTC
The DNA here is from genome assembly GCA_964528215.1 of Candidatus Woesearchaeota archaeon. Taxonomy (GTDB): domain Archaea; phylum Nanobdellota; class Nanobdellia; order Pacearchaeales; family GW2011-AR1; genus ARS1285. The sequence continues at coordinate 133 of CAZGSA010000104.1, read as the reverse complement.
TTTGCAGATTGATTTACAATAGAGTCCTTATAATGTTTCTTGCCCTTGAGATAATAACCATAAATGTTCTCTGAATCAGTTGAAAAATATTTGAAATAGAATTGCGGGACAAAGTGTTGCCATTTATATTCTT
>CAZGSA010000103.1:0-3366 GCA_964528215.1 Candidatus Woesearchaeota archaeon | reverse complement strand
AATGACTAATCCCCTTAATTCCCTCAGATTCATATTGGGCACCAAATTTAATACTTGTTGCAACAGAAACTACAGGAGCCTTTCTTTTTTCAAAAATAACAGTAAGACCATTATCTAATCTCTTTCTATAAAATTGATTAAAGTTTATTTTCATTTTCTTTTTTTACACAATATTTAATGTTTTAACTCCTTTTTATATCCTAGTTTTAAAATAACAAAATAAATAAGAAGAATAAAAATTCCAATTATTAAGATAATAATAAAGGCAACAAGAATATAAAAAACAATATTTGATTTTGCAGGAGTTTCAATATAAGAACCCTGTGGAAGAACCTTGGCAGGAATGGGAATCTCAGATTCATCAGTTTCTAAAACAACCTCATGAATTTTTCGAAGGGTAATAAAAGATTCTTTTACATTAATTGAATTTAATTTAATATAAATATCATAATAACCATCTAAATTAAAATCAAATCTTTTCTCATCACCTGGAAAAAATAAAACTTCTTCATCAATTGCAGAAAAATTAAGCAGAGTAACAGAACCTGTTGAAGAAATAACTCCTGCAAAAGTTTCTAAACCCTCAAAAAGAAATTTAACCCTCTCTCTTTCTGAAAGATTTAGAGAATATCCTTCTGAAAATTGATTCTCATTTAAAGAGATTGTATCTAACCAAAAACTAGATAAAATTCCACCACCTCCACCACCACCTCCATCACCACCTCCACCACCGCCCCCCTGAATCACAAAATTAATTTTATTAGAATTCTCAATATTCTGAGAAGAATCTTCACAACTAATAAAAGCTTCATAACTTCCTAAAGGAAAAGTAACAACTATCTGATTTTCACCAGAAGAAACTTCAGATATTCTCCCATATTCAACCCCAGAAGCAGAAACAAAACAATTATCTGCTTGAAAAGATTCATCAACATTAAATTTAAATCGAATAAGATAACTGCTTCCAATATAAACTCCTCCACTTACAGGGCTACTCAAAACAACAAGGGAATTACCTAATTCTCCAGACAAAATTGGATAATCAACAAGATTATTAACTTCTCCCCAAGGAGGAAATCTCCAAGAATGATTTTTTAACCAACTAACATTTACTAAATTTTCCCAATTTTCTGCTCCAAAAAAATTATCACAACCAATACAGATTAAATTATCAGAATCATAATAGGAATTTGAATAATCTCCAGAACTTCCAATTAACCCTCCAACATTAATATTTCCACTAACCTCTGAAAGACTATAAGAATTTGTTAAACTACCTTCATTAATTATGCCTATTAAACCTCCTACAGATTCTCCTCCAACAACTTTTCCTTTTGAATAACAATCATTAACAATTCCTCCATCTAACTCTCCAATTAATCCTCCAAAATATTTATTAACTGAATTAAGATTCACCCCTTTAATATCTGCTTCTGAAAAACTATTTAAAATTTTTCCATTATTTTTTCCTACTAAACCTCCGACAAAAGATTCTCCTATAATTTTTCCACTACTTGAAACAAGATTAATTTCCCCTTGATTCATTCCAACAACCCCTCCTAAATTGACATTTCGATAAAAAATCCGATTATACTCTTGTTTAACTTCTTCATCACTCAAGGCACGCCCCCAAACCTTAATCTCATCAATACTACCATCACAATAATGATTATTATTAAAATAAACTCCTATTTTTGTTTTTCCATTATTATGCCTTATCAATCCAGTATATTCATTATTTGCAACATCATCCCAGACCCCATTATAATAAATCTTAACCCCAACCCCTTGTTTATAACTAGCAGTAATATGAAACCATTCATCTGTATAAGGCTGATAAATATAAGGATTATGCCAATTACTTCCGCTTTCTTCTAAAAAATCAAGCCCTAATCTATTGCCTTCACTTAGTTTTAAAATCCACTGATAATTATGTCCAACAATATAACAAGTTTCAGAAGAATGAGGTTTAACCCATGCGCTAATTGTAAAATCATCAACCAAATCAAAATCTTCAGAATCAATTTCTATTTTACTGTTATCCCCATTAAAATCATTGGCAAAACCTATTTTACCATTAATAAAATTAGAATTTCCTGAAAAAATTCCATGATTATCCCTTCCACTGCCATCATTCGCATTTTCTTCCAAACTATAATGAGCTAATAAATCTGGTTCATAAATTTGAATATTTTTTACTTCAGAGTTAATTATCTTCCCCTTATTAATTCCTGCTAAACCTCCAACAAAATTCGCCCCAAAGATAATAGGATTCACAAGATCTGTATTTTTTATTATGCCTCCTTCCCCTATAACTCCAAACAAACCAACATTAAATTTATTGATATTGTTAATGTATAAATTTCTAACCTCATAATTATCTCCATCAAAAACCCCTATAAAATTAAAATCAGATTCTCCAAGAGGTTCAAAACCAAGCCCCTCATTCCAATTTCTACTATCACTACAATCAATATCATTAATTAATTTATAATTAGAATTTAAATCAGTTTGAATATTTTGAAGTTCCTGACAATTACTAATCTCATAGGGATTTTCCAAACTTCCCTCTCCTGTGAAAATTCCTATTGTAGCTAACGCTCCATCTAACTGAGATTCAGATTTTAAAAATAATCCTGAAAAAAATTCCATATAAAAATATAAAAGAATAATGCATAGAATTAACAAACTAATTAAAATAATAAAAACCCCTTTAAATGAAAAATTCTTTTTTCTCCTAATTCTATTTTTCTTTTTTATCATTTAAATGCCCTTAATCCCAAATAAACTATTGTAAAATTCTAAAATTTTATTATAAAGAGTCTTATCTTCATCTAAATAAGGGTTGTAAGCTTTTCTCAATTCTTCATAAACCTCTTTTGCTTCAATTAAATTTCCTTTTTTAATAAGCTTACTCCCTTTTAAAAGATATTTATAAATAGTTTCATAATTTTCAACCCTTACCTTTTCTTCCTGTTTTCTAAGTTTTCCCTGTTTTTTATGCCAATTTAATCTCTCTTCTTCCTGTTTCTTAATCTCTTCAAGTTTTTGTTCAAGAATCTCTGTCTCTGAAATATTTTTTTGAAGAGGTTCAAGATTAGCTGATTTTATTTCTTTTTTAATCTCTTCTTGATTTATTTGTTCTCTTTCTAATTCTCTTAACTTATTTTTTCTTACAACTTCTTTTTTCCTTATTTTTTCAAGTCTTTTTTCTTTTTTCTTTTCAAAATAATTCTGAATTATCTTTATAAAATCCTTTTTTTTCTTTTTTTCTTTTTTTTTTTTTTTTCTTTTTTTTTTTTTTTTTTTTTTTTTTTGCCATTTTTTTTAATTTTTTTTTTTTTTATCTTTATTTTAATAAAGCTT
>CAZGSA010000102.1:0-3422 GCA_964528215.1 Candidatus Woesearchaeota archaeon | reverse complement strand
AAACCTCTCTTACAAGCTATGAAGAGTTATTTAGTATAATTGGTTACCAGGTACCTATTTTCAAAACTTTTAAATAGATTGAGATTTTATTTTTCCTATGAAAGCTTGGTTAAAAGGAGGATTAATTGGAGCGGGAATAGGAATAATCATTTCTATAATCATTCTAATTATTGCATTTATTGAGGGATGTTTTTCTTTATATGGTACTAAAATGGTTGGTGAAAATGTTGGAGAGATGCTTGAACGTTTTGGTTGCGCTATCAACCTTTTAGGTTCCTTAGTAATACCTGTTTTATTTTTCATTTTTGCATCTATAGTTGGAGCTTTAATTGGATATTTTTCTAAAAAGAAATGAACTTCCACCTCCCAGTGATTTTAACTCTTCGCCAGCTATTTAGTTTTTGCATTTTTAATTTGCTGGCTTGTCTTAGCACTTTTGGTGATAATATCTAATAATATTCATTTAAGTCCGGGTGCTCAGAGATTTGAACAGCGGTTTAACAGTTCAAAATCCTGCAGGTTTCTCCACCCAAATGCTCCTTTCAGTCGCACTTCGTTTAAGCCCGATGTTATGTTAAGTCTAATTGAGCTTGAGTTTTAAAGATGGGCACGCGCTTAGTCCTTTCAGGACAGATAGTCAAAACTTTCAGTTTTGAAATTTAATTTCTTCCCCAGCGATTTTTAATTTAACTACAGAGAATTAGAAACTATGGGGATTTTTAATATAACTGAGAAACCGAAAACTATATATACTTTTTCTTACATCTCTTACATGTAAGAAGATGGAAATCAAGGAAATTAGAACTGCTAAAATAACAGATAAGGGTCAAATCTGTATACCAAATATAGCAAGAACTATGGAGGGATTCAAAACAGGTTCAAAGGTAAGTATTATCGTTTATGATGACAAAGTTGAAATTAAACCCTTACAAAAAGTAAGTGAAGATCTATTTCCTGCATTAGCTACTGAAGAAGTTTTAGCAGAAGCATGGGATAATCAAGAGGAAGATGAAATATGGAAGGATTTGTAAATTATGAAAAAGGTGATGTTGTTATTTTTCAGTTTCCCTTTTCTGAAGGAGAAAGAGTAAAGAAGAGGCCTTCTTTAGTTGTTGCTAAGCTTAAAGGAAATAGTATTATTCTTTGTCAAATAACCGGACAACCAAGACCAGATCCAGATATTATAAACTTAAAAGCAAATGAATTTCAATCTGGAGGAATTTCTAAAGACAGTTACATTAGACCTTCTGTTTTATTTACAATTAATAAATCTAAAATTAATTACAAAGCCGGAAGAATAAAACAAGAAAAAGTTAAACAGGTTGAAAAGAGATTAATTGAGATATTCACTAGATAATCCCCCCCCGATTTTCAAACTACTGAGAATTAGATGCTCAACCCACCTAAACGCAAGGTCATATCTCTCCTCTCAAATATTTTAATCTCTTTTTTTCTTCAAATCTTTCAATAGCATATCTTAATGTTGTTCTAGACATTTGTTTGTAATGTCTCTTTAAAAAATCCTCTAAAACTTTTTCATCTTTCTTACCAACTTCTCTTAACATCCATCCAACAGATTTATGTATTAAATCATGACTATCTTTTAATAAAATCTCTGAGATTTTAATAGCATCTTCAAAATCATTAGTTCTAATAAATGCAAAACAAGATACTATTGCAATTCTTTTTTCCCAAAGATTCTTACTTTTTGCTAGATTATATAAAATATCCTTTTCTTTATTATTTTTATCAAGCAAATAACCTCCGATAATTTTATGAGCACTTAAATCAACTAAATCCCAATTATTAATATTATTTTTTTTAGCATTATCTAAGTAAAAATCAATAATTTGTTTCTCATTAGAGGGGTTCTTTTCTTTACTAGCTTTTTTAAATTGTTCAATTAAAATCAAAAGAGCTATAAGTCTTTTTTCATGAATATCTGAATTAAGTAGTTCTTGGAGTTTATTCATATCTAAATCTTTAAATTCCCTTGCAATTTGTCTTTGTTGTGGAACACTTATTCCTAAAAAAACATCCCCTTCACCATACTGTCCAAGATTTGTTTTAAAAAATCCCTGCGAAATTTTAGCTTTTTCAGAATCCGCATGTTTTTCTAATTCTTTTTCAATATTTTCTAAGGTCATAAAATTAAACATTAATTAGCATATTTAAGTTTTAGCAATCTAAGAATTAAAGTTTATTTTAAAGAACAATTAGTTTTATTTATAATCCTCTTCCAAATAGTATAAACCTTCTTTTGGGTTTTAATGCTCTTAATTTTCTAAGTTCTGGTATATACTCTGTTGCACACCCAAAAGTAGTATGAGGCATATCAATATGTTTAAGAACAAATTTTTTAAAGATTCCCGGACGAATTCTGCTAATTTTGCATAACATTATTCCAACTGCTTTTTGTATTTGAATATTTTTGTCATAAATATTCTGTTCTGCTAGTTTAACACTTAACTTAATATTTTGTTTATTGATTAAAGAAAATGTAGAAAAGATGATAATTCTTTTTATCCAGATATTTTCATTTTTGCTAATCTGAAACATCTCTTTTTCTAAAGAAGGTTGTTTTAATAAAAGCGGTCCGAGAATATTTTCTCCAATATAATCTACTTGGTCCCAACTCTTTATCTCTCTTAATTTAGGTTTTAAAAATTTCCAAGTATTAATATCAAATTCATCTTTATATAATCTGAGGGTATGTATTGCCAGAGAGTTTTCTCCAGGAGAACTAGATTTCCATAATTTGTTAAATATTTTATAAAAATTTTTTAAATTATGTTCTTGATGGAGTCTTTTTGCAAGAGTTTTAATCTCAGGAGTTTTATCACTATAAAATTCATGACTTGATTTAATATACCTCTTTATATCTTCTGCAGCTTGTTTGTTGCTTAATCTTTTTAACTGTTTTTTTAGAGTCATTTTTTACTTTAATAGCTATTTTTCCTTGATATAATCTCTTTCAGGATCACATTATAAACTTAGGAATTATAATTCACAATAAATATCAAATTAAAATTATCTTGATAAGGATTTTCTCTTAACTATAACATTTTTATCTTTAGTTGTATGTTTTATCTGTTTAGCTTGGTTTTCTGCTATTTTTAATCCTTCATCCCTAGAAGAAATTTCTTTTTCTTTATCATCTATACTTTCTTCATCAGGTTTTTTTTCAACTTCTTCTTTTCTTTTACCAGATTCTTTTTCCTTAACTTTCTTCTCAATTTCTTCCTTTGTCTTTTTATCTCTTTTAATTTTATATTTAAGAATATACGGGATATTTACTAATTCTACCCTCACAATTCCATCATCATATTTTACAGCTTTAACTTTAATCCTTGCAGGAGGTTTTCTCATTCCTCTAAATCTAATCTCATTATTTAATAGAATATCTAATTTTATTTTTCTTA
>CAZGSA010000101.1:0-3499 GCA_964528215.1 Candidatus Woesearchaeota archaeon | reverse complement strand
TCTTTAATTCTATCCATAACATAAGCAAATTCAAAACCAACTTTTCCTTGTTTCTGTGCTTCTTCTTTTAGTTTTTTCATCTCTTGCTCAGGTAAAACTCCAGAATCATACATAAGTCTACCTATACATGTTGATTTTCCATGGTCCACATGACCTACAAATACAATATTCATTGTTGGTTTTTCTCCAGCCATTTTATTAATTTTATTATAAACAATTTTTAATAATTAATCATAAAAAAATGTCTTTATAAACTTTTCTATCCTTATGATTATATGAAAAATAAAAAAATCCATAAAAATATCTTAATTAAACTATTAAAAAAGGTAAAACAAAATAAAAAATATAATTCAATCTCCGACGAGATTGTGCTAGATGAGATTCAAAAATATTTAAATGAAAATTTAGAAATAGGGCCAATAACTAGTATCAACAAACAAACAATTTCAGAGATAAGAAAGCAGCTTCATTTCTCTTATTCTAGTTTCCAGACTAAAAAAAAGAGGAAAATTAGCAAATATCTAGAAGAATTAAAACAAGCTAAAACAAAAAAACAAATACTAGAAATAACAAATCCGCTCTTATCAACAACACTTTCAACAAAAGAAAGGATTAATTCCTATCTAGAGATTTATAAAAAAATATTCAATATAACAAACAAACCAAAAATAATAACAGACCTCGGAGCAGGGTTTAATATATTCTCTTTTCCCTATATGAATCTTGATAAATTAACTTATTACAGCTATGATATTGATAAGGAAGACATAAAATTAATCAACCAATATTTAGATATTCTAAATAATAATTTATCTGGAAAGGCAGCAATTCTCAATCTAAGAAATCTAAAAGAGATTTCTAGCTTACCATCCAGTGATATTATTTTCTTATTTAAAACCATTGATATTCTTGATAAACCAAATAAAAATCACAAATCAAGCGAGGGGCTAATAAAATATCTTTTAGAAAATAAAACAGATTATATTGTTGCAAGTTTTGCAACAAAGACAATAACCAGAAAAAAGATGAATTTTCCGACGAGAAAATGGTTTGAACTAATGCTAAAAAGAAACAACCTAAAATTTCAAACCATAAGAACAGATAATGAAATCTTTTATGTTGTGAGCAAACATTAATAAATCACAATCACATTATATAAATATGAAAAAAAGACAGACAAAAAAAAGAAAAACTAAAAAACAGGCAACTCTTCAATCAAAATCAACCAGCTCTAAAAATGTGATAATAGCAGCAATAGCCTTAATCATTATTTCATTTATAATTAGTATTTATTTTTATAACCTTTTTCCAGAGAAGATAGCTAGCCACTGGAATACAAGTGGAGAAGTAGATAGTTATATGTCTAAGGGAATCGGATTGTTTTTATTTCCAATAGTATCTCTAGCAATCCTCTTATTGTTTTTATTTATTCCCTTAATAGACCCTCTTAAGAAAAACATTGTTAAATTCAGAAAATATTTTGACTGGTTTATCTTATTGATAATATTCTTTTTATTTTACATTTACCTTTTAACAATATTCTGGAATTTAGGTTATGAGTTTAATATGAACTTAGCCCTGATACCTGCACTAGGATTTTTATTTTATTTTATAAGTATATTAATTGAAAAATCAAAAAGAAACTGGTTTGTTGGAATAAGAACTCCTTGGACACTATCAAGTGATAAAGTCTGGGATAAAACCCATAAATTAGGTGGAAAGCTTTTTAAGATTTCAGGAATAATTGCAATTATTGGTATTTTCTTTGAAAAATATATAATCTGGTTTGTTTTAATACCTGTCTTAATAAGTGTAGTTTGGACATTTGTTTACTCTTATGTAGAGTATAGGAAGTTGAAGAAGTAAGATTTTATTATCTATTAATAACTTAGAATAATTAAAATATATCTCCTCATTTACAAAACATCAATTATCAACAAATATAGATATTTATACTAATCAAGAAATAGATTCAGGGTCAATAAGATTACCTAAATAAAAATCACAAATATACACTTCTTTATTTTCTTTACCTTTATGAATCGGTTTTTTTAATCTAAGATAAGTAACTGGGGTAAATAATCTCAACCCATATTAATCACAATCCAAAATCTGTTAGCCTTAAATAATGATAACAAGATTTAAAAACCTTTAATTCTCTTAAAAATAATGCCAAAACAAACATCAACTTATGTCGCAGGTGTAGGAAATGTTGTTCTGTTAGGCAGAGATTTTTATACTAATTTACTTGAATTAGAAAGACAAGGTGCAAGAGTAATAACCCCTAGCCAAGAGATAAAAGCAAGACTAAGAACACAAGGAAAAGAAGATATTGGAAAAGATTGTGGAACTTATGTAACAGCTGGTCTTGAATATATAAAAGAAGAATCACCAATACTAAGATTAATGTCAAGATTATTAAAACCAGAATTAGCTAGACAAGCTGTTGAAGCAAACAGACAAAGAAGTTATTTTCACACACAAACAATTAAAGAATATGAACAATCTGCAGAACAAGCTGAAAAAGAACAAAAACAAGGTAAAAAACCTTGGAAAAAAAGTGTTTTAGTATTACCTTCGAGAGCTAGTTTTAATATAACTTCTAATGAAAACTTAGAAGTCTTGCAATTTTTAGCAAGAAGTGAAAAACTAGCAAGAAAATATTTTGAATTTAATGGTTCTCACCCCATGAAAACTTATTTATTAGATAACAATACTGTTGATTCTCAAGATGGAACTTTAATGACTCAATTGTGGATTGGCGATCTTGACAATGGGTCTGTGTTTGTTGGTAACGGCAGGTACTTTGACTACAGTCGCTGGGTGCGTGGGATGTTGAAAAGAATTGGCGAAGCCAGTTCGCAAACGAGAAAATTAGGTAAAACACAACAAATAGTAAAAGCACCTTATACTCAAAGACAACTTACTAATAATTTAAAAAGAGTAGAAGGTGTTAGACAAGGGAGACTTGGAGTTTCTAGACTTGAAAAAGTCATTGAATTTTTAGATAAATTAAAAAAAGAATATTAAAAACAAACATCAACTTATGTTAAATCTCACTCATTATTTAAAGATTCATAAGAATCAAAGACTCGAATAAAATTTATTTTATTCGTTTTCCTTCAAACCCTTCCTATTCCTAATGTTTCTTATTATTTCTGGTTGTAGGTTTAAAGGGACTTTTTCAAATGATTGATCAACCATGCTAAAATTACCTCTTCCTTCTGTTGAAGACCTTATATCTGAAGCTAAACCAATCATTTCTGCAACAGGTAGTTTTGTTTTAATACTAACATGTCCTGAACCTTGTTCAATATCTAAAACCTGGCCTCTTTTACTTTGGATTAGTTTTGTTAAATCTCCCATATGTTCTAGAGGGCCTTCAATTAATAATGTTTGAATAGGTTCAAATAATACAGGTGTTGCAGATTCAATTGACATTCTAATAGAGTCTCTAACAGCAGGATAAACCTGAGCAGGGCCTCTGTGGATAGCATCT
>CAZGSA010000100.1:0-3627 GCA_964528215.1 Candidatus Woesearchaeota archaeon | reverse complement strand
GAAGATTTTAAAAAAATTATTTTAAACAACAAGAAATACAAATTTGCAATTATAACTGGGGGGGGGAAAACAGCCAGAACATATATTCATGGATTAGACAATCAGAAAATAAAACAGAAAAAGAAAAAGTTTTTTCAAAGTTGTTTAGGAATTTCAGCAACAAGACTAAATGCAAAATTTATATATTATTTTTTTAATCAGAATGCAAATCAAGAAATCCCTCACAGTATTAAAGAAGTTAAAAACAAATTAAAAAAACAGAGTATTCTTTTTTGTGGAGCATTAGATTATGAAAAAAACCAGACTTCTGATACAACCTCTGCAAAACTTGCTCATTATTTAAAATCAGATTTCATAAATTTAACAAATGTAAAAGGACTTTATGATAAAGACCCAAAAAAGCATAGAAATGCGAGATTTATCCCAGAAATCTCACATAAAGATTTTCTTAAAATAGCAAAAAAAATTGAATTTCATCCAGGCCAACATTTTATTTTAGATCAAAAGGCCGCAAAGATTATAAAAAAACATAAAATACAAACTTATATTTTAGGAGAGGATTTAAAACAATTAAATAATATTTTAAACAATAACCACTTTGTGGGAACGAGGATTAATTAATTGTAATCTTCTTCTTTTCCAAAAAAATGATATCAACAACAAATATTAATGAAGCAAGAAAACAAATTCAAAAACTAAAAAAACAAGATTCAAAACAGTTAATTATAGTGCAGGCTCAATCTCCAGAGTTTAATAGAAAAATATTTGAAAATCCCGAAGTAGATATTATAACAGATCTTGAAATACATAATCGAAAAGATTACCTAAAACAAAGAGATTCAGGTTTAAATGAGATTCTTTGTAAATTAGCTACAAAAAATAATATTAAGATTGGAATAAACCTTCAACAATTAACAAAACTTGAAAAAAAACAAAAAGCAATTGTTCTTTCACGGATAATTCAGAACATAAAACTTTGCAAAAGAACAAAAACAGATATTATTGTATTTCCAAAAGACAAGTATTCAAAACAAGAAATAACCAGTTTTTTATTAAGTTTAAAGGCTTCAACCAATCAAGCAAAACAAGCAAGTGAAGGATAAAAAACTTTAAATATAACAAAACCTTTAAATTATTATGAAAATTAAAACTAATAGATTAATAACAGAGAATTTAACTAGTTTTAACACTGGATTCTATTTTTACTTTTATTAAGTAAATCTGTCTAAAACCAGATTTACACGCACTTTTTGCTTGCTTATAATTTATAAGAATTAGCAATATTTCTGGTTAAGACATAAATCCTTTCATATAAATACAATAATTATAAAAATGGCAAAGAACACACTAGAATGTTTACTAAATAATCTTACAAATATAAGAATGGAAAAACCACTGCCAATGATTACTCCAAAACAAGTAAAAGAAGAATATCCCTTGACAATAACTGCAGGGCAAAAAGTGCTTGAATCAAGAAAAATTATACAAAATATTTTAGATAAAAAAGATAAAAAATTAATTGTAATAACAGGACCTTGTTCTATCCACGATTATGATTCTGCAATTAGATTTGCAAAAAAACTAAAAACTTTATCAGAACAAGTTAAAGACAAAATTTACTTGATTATGAGAACTTATTTAGAAAAACCAAGAACAGGTTTTGGATGGGAAGGATTAATCCCAGATCCAGATATGGATTGTTCTGAAGATATAAATAAAGGATACAAAACTGCAAGAAAATTACTTTTGGAAATTGCAGAACTAGGAATACCAACAGCAACTGAAATTGTAGATATGAGATATACTCCTCAATATATTGATGACCTAATAAGTTGGGTTGCAATTGGTGCAAGAACCGTTGAATCTCAAGACCATAGAAAAGCAGTTTCTGGTTTATCCATGCCTGTTGGTTTTAAAAACAATACTTCTGGAGAAACTAAAACTGCAGTTGATGCAGTTGCAAAAGCTAGAGCAAGATACAAATTTCCAGGAGTTGATAAGAATTTAAAAGGAGCTATCTTTCCAACAAAAGGAAATCCCTATGCTCATATTGTTTTAAGAGGTGGGAATGGAAATCCAAATTATTATGATGAAGAAATAAAAAAAGCAGAAGATTTTTTAGAACAAGCAAACCTGCCAAAAATAATTCTAGTTGATTGCAATCATGGAAACTCTGGAAAAGATTATACTAAACAACCAATGGTTTTTAGAAGAGTTTTACAACAAAGACTAGAGGGTAATACAAATATAATTGGAATAATGCTAGAAACACATCATAAAAAAGGCAGACAATCTTTTGATTATACAAAACAAGACCCAAAAACCCTAGACCCAAATCAATCTTGCACAGATGCTTGTATTGATTTTGAAACTCAGGAAAAATTAATAAAAGAAGCATATAAAAAACTATAATATCAAAAACCTCAAAAAAAATAATCAAATCATAAACAAGCAAGCACTCCTTCAATACAACCTAAGATACATATAAAGTATCAAAACATAAAATTTTAACCAAAATTTAAAAACAAGTAAAATATAGATAAAACATAAAAATGGCTGAAAAAACAGATATAAAAAAGCTAATTGAAAGTCTTTCTCCAAATGAAAGACAGATAATCCCTTATCTAAAACAAGAAAGTTTAGATAAAATTTCAAAAGAATCTGGAATAGACAAAGTCTCTGCACTTAGGGCTTTGGAATTTCTTTCAAATAAAAATATAATAAAAATAAAAATAAAACAAGAGAAATCAGTAGAATTAGGAATTAATGGAATTTTATATATAAAACACGGGCTTCCTGAAAGAAGATTAGGACACCTTATAACTGAAAAAAACTCAATTTCTTTATCAGAAGCAAAAAAACAATCAAAATTAAATGATAATGAATTTAAAGTTGCTATTGGAACCTTAAAGAAAAAAGCCTTAATAAATTTAATAAATCAAAATATTGTATTAACTGGGAAAAAAGAAGAACTTATTGAAAAGACTCTTGAAGAAAAGTTTTTAGAAACTCTTCCAAGAAAACTAGATACTCTTAAACCAGAAGAACAATTTGCTTTCAACAATCTAAAATCAAGGAAAAATATTATTGATATACCAAATAAAAAAATAATTGAATTTACAACAACAAACCTAGGAAAACAATTAGAAAACAAAGATTTAGGTTCTAGTTTAATTGAAGCTGTTACACCAAACCTAATTAAAACCCAATCTTGGAAAGGGAAAAAATTCAGAAGATATGATATTCTTAGCCCTGTTCCAAGAATCTCAGGAGGAAAAAGACACTTTGTTAATCAGGCAACAGATTATGCTAAAAAAATCTGGTTAGAAATGGGTTTTAAAGAAATGACAGGAAACTTAACAATCAGTTCTTTTTGGAATTTTGATGCATTATTTACAGCGCAAGACCATCCAGTTCGTGAAATGCAAGATACATTTTTTATAAAAAATAAAACAGCCTCACTCCCTTCTCAAGAAATAGTAAATAAAATAAAAGAAGCCCATGAAGGAAAAATAAAAGGAAGTAAAGGCTGGCAATATGATTGGAATGAAGAACATGCAAAAACAGTTTTACTTAGAACACATACAACATGTCTCTCAGTCCAAACTTTAAAAAAAATATCTGAAA
>CAZGSA010000099.1:0-3629 GCA_964528215.1 Candidatus Woesearchaeota archaeon | reverse complement strand
ATTTTATCATACCATTTGTAAGATTCTTCTGGTTCACAAATAACAATCATTTCTTGCTTATTAAATTGGTGAGTCCTGTAAATTCCTTTTTCATTTATTCCATGACTTCCTATTTCTTTTCTAAAACACATTGAATACCCTGTCTGCAATACTGGGATAGATTTTTTTAGCAATGTTTTGTTTATGAATTGTCCTATTAAAGGATGTTCTGATGTTGCAATTAAATATAAATCTTCATCTTGTATTTTATAGGCCATTTGTTCAATTTCACTATTTGAATAAACCCCGGTTAAGATTTCTTTTCTTATCATTAGGGGAGGTTCTATATATTCAAATCCTTTTTTTATCATATAATCTCTTGCAAAATTAATTAAAGCCATATTTAATTCTGCTAATTTTCCTTTTATATAATAAAAACCATTTCCAGAAGTTTTTGCAGAAGTCTCAAAATCCAGTATGTTTAAATCTTCTCCTAATTCAACATGGTTTTTAAGTTTAAAAGAAGGTTTTGTTGTTTTTCCAAATCTTTTAATTTCAATATTTTCCTTATCTCCTTTTCCAATTGGAACTGATTTATGAATCATATTTGGAATTTTGAGCATTATTTCTTTTATTTCTTGTTCTAACCCTATTTGCTTTTCTTCTATTATCTTTATCTTATCTGGAATTTCTTTTGCCTGATTAATTAATTGTTTTGCTGATTTTTCATCTTTTGATTTTTTTGCTTTATTAATGTTTTCAGATATTTGATTTCTTTGCTTTCTTAAATCATCTGCCCGATATTTAAGTTTTCTCCATTGTTTGTCTAATATTTTTGCTTTATCAACTAGGGGTAGTTTTTGGAGTTGAAACTTCTTTTTTATGTTTTCTTTTACTAAATCTGGATTTTCTCTGATTAATTTTATATCTATCATTTTTGTTAATATTAACTAATACTTAGCACAATATTTAAATATTCTCTTTTATTTTTTTAATAATTAGTTTACAAAAATGGTGAGTCAAAAAGTTTTAGTAAGAGATAAATGGAGAAAACCTAGAAAGTTTGTTAAATTTTTATTAATCTTTTTAGTTATTGTTTTTATTTTATTGCTCGTGTTTTTTTATGGAGTTTTTAAATCTCCTCAAACACAGAATATAAACCGGATTGTTCTTGAGAATCCTTTAAAAAATATTGTTTTTACAAATACTAATGTTTATGGGGAAGTAAATAAAATGCAAGTAATTAAAGAAGCCGTTTTAGAATTTGATGAGGATTATATTAATTATGTTTTGATTGCATTAGGTGTCAGTAATCTTCATAAGTCTAATATTGGCTATGGAAATCCAGTTATTAAATTTGTTTTAGGTGATGAAGTTTGGATTTCTGAATTAGAGGGTGGTAATTTAGTTACTGAGAATGTTGAAAGTGATGGAGAGGATTTAATGGTTATTCTTTCAAAACAAGAGGCTGTTGAAGCTTTGTTGGCAAGTGATGTTGAAGGCTTTATGAAAGATTCTGTTGTTAGTGGAAGGACAGAGATTGAGATGATTGCAGGAAAAGTTGAATTAGCTAGCAAGGGTTATTTATCAATGTATAAAGAATTAACTGGAGAAGAGGTTGAGATTGAAGAATAAAATTATTTTGAAATTTTTATTATTACTAATGGTTGATTAATATTAAAAGAAATCTCTATCTTTTAAGATAGAGGTTTAATATTCTATAAAATTTTAAGTTATGCAGATGAGAATTTTGAAGAAGTGTCTTTTGTAAATGAAAATAAAAATAGATATAAAAGAAACTCTATAATTTAGTGTGAAAGGGAGCCATATTTTGTTGAGATTAAAATAATTAAACTAAAAAGAAGATAGTAACTTCTAGTTACCCTTATTTAATGTAACTGATTTTTGTTACTGATTGGTTAATTTTTTTTATAGAAAGTTTTATAAAGCAATATATTACTTTAATATATAGTTCTGAAAGAGTACATAAAAAAGTACCCTTTCAAACATATAAAAATGAAAGATAATTTTGATATTTTTTTTAGAAGAAAGCCAGCATTAATGCTTGTGGCTTTGAGAAAGATGTCTAAGGCAAGATATGGTTCTGTTTTAGCAAAAGAAGTTGATTGCACATATTCTCATGCAGTTAAGATATTACAGACTTTAGAAGTTCTTGGATTAGTTAGTTTTGAGAAAAAAGGTAGAATAAAACTAATTAAGCTAACTAAGAAAGGTGAAGAAATTTCAGAACATATTGATGCTATAAGGCGACAGATTGGTTAATTTTTTTATTTATTTTTACTAGTTTTAGAGGTGTAATTCTTAGAAAGAGGTTTTTTTATTTTTTTATACAAAGATTAATAAAGGATGTTATGTTTATAATTTTATGAGTACTAAAAGTTTTGATAGGACTATTGAAGATTCTGTTTCTAGAGCTTTAGGAACATCTCTGACAATTGATGAAATTAGGGATATGCCTATTGATGAAATGGCTAGAAGGGCTCAAGAAGCTGATGGTGGCAGACCACCTAGACTTGCAGTTCCTGTTTGTATAGATGGTAAATTGACTTATGATTCAAGAGCTCTTGATTCTAATCCAGAAAAAGCTTATCAAAGTGCTATGAGAGTTGGCTTGTTTCAGAGAATTTATGAATGGTGGTATGGATAATTCTGTTTATTAGTTTATCTGCTTTTAACTACGCCTATTCTTGGGCATAAGCTGTTAATTGGACAAAGACTACATTTTGGAGAGATAGGTTGACAAATTTCTCTTCCAAACAAGACAAAAATTGCATTGAATTCATACCAGTATTTTTTTGGAAGTATTTTTTCTAATTCTTTTTCTGTTTTTTCAGGAGTTTTTGTCTGAATCCATCCTAATCTGTTTGGAATCCTATGGCAGTGAGTATCAATGGGGAGTGTTGGTTGCTGATAAGCAAAATTCAAAACTATGTTGGCTGTTTTAGGACCTATTCCCTTTATTGAGAGAAGCTCTTCTTTTGTATCTGGAACTTTGTTGTTAAACTTTTTTATTAATTCTTTTGAAATATGTTTTAGTGTTTTAGCTTTCTTTTTATAGTGGCCTATTGAGAATATTATTTTTTCAAGTCTTTTTGTTGGAATAGATACGAGTTTTGCAGGAGTATCTGCAATTTGGAAAAGTTGTTTTGATATTTTTTCAGTTGTTTCATCTCTTGATCTTAAAGAAAGTAGACATGCAATAAGAATTTTAAAAGCATCTGGTTTTTCTCTTGATTTTGTTTTTCTCATATTATTTAAAGTAGTTCTTTCTACATGATTAAAATGTTTTTTTAGAATATTCATTATTTTAGAAATGTTTGAGTTGTTTTTGTTTGTCATAGAATCTTGAAATGGCCTCGGGGCGCTAAAAAATTTATTCTAAATTTTTGGCGACATTCAAAAGCTATGCTTTTGAAGTATTTGAACTCTATAGTGGACTAAAATCCACTTGAAGACAATATAGTCTTTGATTATATTGAAATTATTTATTATGGCCTCAGGGGGATTTGAACCCCCGACACCTGGATTAAGAGTCCAGTGCTCTAACCAGGCTGAGCTATGAAGCCATATAAATATTATAGAAATAGGGTTTTTTAAGGTTTAGGTAATCTTTTAATCAAAATCTTTAA
>CAZGSA010000098.1:0-3716 GCA_964528215.1 Candidatus Woesearchaeota archaeon | reverse complement strand
CTGAGCAGGTCCACGATGAATAGCATCTTCATGAAGTTTAAGATCAACTAAACTAATCTTCATTTTTGCACAAGGTTCTCTAGCTAAAACTCCTGCGTTAATAACTTGTTCAACAGCATCCATTACCATTTCAATAACTTCTCCAATATGGACTTCTCCCTTTGTTTTATCTAAAAATACACAATCTCTGTAAATATTTCTATACTGTCTTGCCTCTTCATTTGAAATTCCTAAATCTGCTAGCTTTGCCCATAATTCTTCATTTTTCTTTTTTGTTTTTCCTTCATTAATATCTCCCTTTTTAATTGCACCATAAACAGTGTCTTCTAAAGGTTCAACTTCAATCCAAAATAAATTGTGTTTATTTGGTGATTTTCCTTCACCAGTCTTGCCCTTTTTCATTACAGTCTCTCGATACACAACAATTGGTTCTGAAGTTTTAACTTCAACTCCTTTTTCTTTTTTAATTCTATTCTCTATAATTTCCAGATGAAGTTCCCCCATTCCAGACATTAAGTTTTCTCCTGTTTCTTCGTTAATCTCAATTTTTAAAGTAGGATCTTCTTTAGCAACCTTTTTTAAAACATCAATTAATTTTGGCAAATCCTGAGGTTTAGAAACAGAGATTGATTTTGTAATAACAGGATCAAAAATATGTTTAATATTTTCAAAATGTTCCTGAGGATTAATAGTAATTGTCTCACCAGGTTCTGAAATTAGCCCAGTAAGTGCTAAAACATTTCCAGCACCAACTTCACTTAATTGTTCTGGCCTTATACCATTATAAACTAAAACTTGTTGAATTCTTTGCTTTTTCTTTTCAGTGTTAAGATAAACTTCCATACCCTGTTTTAAAGTCCCTGAAAATAATCTTCCTGCAGAAATTTCCTTACCAGATCTAGAATCAATAATAGTATTAGTTATAACAAATGCAGGTTCTGCCTTTGAGTCACAATTTATTAAACCCCTTCCAAATTCACTTTCAATATCTCCCTGCCAAATTTTTGGTATTCTGTATTTTTGAGCCTCGATAGGTGAAGGAAGATGTTTTACAACACTATCAAGTAGGACCTCATATAATGGAGCATTTTTCCAGACCCACTCTTTTCTCTCATCTTCATCCTTATTATATAAATCAATAATATCTTTAAAACTAATATTCTTTTTTTTCATATACTGGACACTCATAGCCCAGTTATCTTTAGCACTTCCAAAAATAACACTCCCATCTGCAACATTGACTTTCCATTTTTCTTTATAATCTTTTTCAGCAATTTGGCTAAGTAATAAATTAAAATGATCAATGATTTTCATAAACCTTTCTTGCATTCCCTCAGGTGTTAATTTTAATTCCTTAATCATTCTATCACATTTATTAATAAACAAAATCGGTTTTACTCTTTCTCTTAATGCTTGTTTCATAACTGTTTCTGTTTGGGGCATTATCCCTTCACTTGCACAAACTAGAACAACAGTTCCATCAATCGCCCTCATCGCTCTTGTAACATTTCCTGAAAAATCAACATGACCAGGAGTATCAATTAAATTAATTAAATATTCTTTCCCCCCTAGTTCATGAGCCATACTAACATTTGCAGCATCTACAGTTAATAGCCTCTCTTGTTCATCAGAATGTTGCCAAGTTGCCATTCCTCCATCTAAATCTCCTGCTAGTTTTTCACTCATCATTCCAGCAGCTGCCAATAAATTATCAGTTAGAGCAGTCTTGCCGTGATGAATATGTGCACTTGTAGCTATATTTCTAATATTGCTTTGATTAGAAACTAATCTTTTTATTCTTTCAAACGGTGTTTCCTTTTTTGCCATGTTGTTTATTTTTAAAATAACAAATTAAAAATTTTTAATTTCTTTGCCATTTTTTTATTTAGTAGTATCTAACTAACAAGATTAAACTTACTTAGATTTTAATTAATATTTTTAAAGATTATCAGATATTAATCCTAGGATAATAACTCATATAAAAATCCATTTAAAAACCTTTTTATCTAGCTGAATTAGCTTGTTTTTCTGAATCTCTTTTTTTACCCATAGCATAGCTATCCATATCATTATTATACGCTTTTATTATCTCATCTGCTAAAGCCTGCTCAATCTTTATTGTTTTATTAAATGATTTATCATAGCTTCCCTGAACAATCATTCTTAAGGTCATTGTAACTCTTCTTACAGGACTTATATCTACTGCCTGAGGATATCTTGCTCCACCATACTCAATAATAGTTACTCCATCCCTTGGAGCAGCATTTTCAATTGCACTAACTAAAATCTGAACAGGATTTTGCTTTGTTTTTTCTTCAATAATTTTTAGGCAATTTAATACTATTCTCATATTCTGACTATACTTGCCTGTTTTCCAAAATGTCTGTATTTTATGTTTCTTTCCCCGATGCCCTGGAACACCAACTAAATTCGCAAATATCTCAAGTAAATTTACTCTTCCTTTTGAAAACTTTTCTCTAATCCTTCCATGGCTTTTAATAACTAATTTAGGTTCTAAATTAATATAACGTTTCATTCCAAGATCAAGTATTTTTATATCTGCAACATCATACAAATCAAAAAGTTTAAACTGGGATGATTTCTCTTTTTCAATTTCAGTCATTTGATCAATTTGTAATTCTTCCATTTTAAATATCTTCACAATTTCCCAGATTATCTACAAGCATTTGTATAGACTTCTTCTTTTCTATTAAAGGCATCCTTGTTATAGAATATCTCGGGTTTGTTTTGAAATCCTGAAATTTAATTATAATGGGATTTCCTTCATAACAATGAATTCTTAATCTAATATCTTCTTCTAAGTAATTTTTTATATTTATTATATCTACCATCTTATCTTCTACCTTTTTCAATTTTTCCCATCCATAATCTTGGAAGAGGCTGATCATTTACTTTAATAACTTTATATCTAACACCAGGAATATCTCCTTTACTTCTACCTTTATTTCCTCCAATTCTCTCAATCAAAACCTCATCATGTTCATCAATAAATTTTTGGGCTAAATTTCCAGGGATAAAAGCAGTAACAACTTTGCTATTTTTAATTAATTGAACTTTGCAACATTTTCTCATAGCAGAATTTGGCTGTTTAGCCTCTTTTTGAACTTTTTCAGTCACAATTCCTTTTGCCTGATTTTTCCCACCTAATGGGTCTGATTTTTTAAATAGATTAAGAGTTCTAACTTTATATTTACGGCTTTTCCATCTGAATTTTCTTCTATTTTTTATTAACTTTGTTGCATTTCTTAATCCCATTTTATATAATGAATATTAGTAATTTATTATGATTAGAATCTTTAATCTTTATGTTTATTTTAGCATTTAGGTTCTAAACTAATATTTATCAATTAATAGTATATCATAAAAAGGGTTTAAAAAGCTTGCTAAAGATGGCTATTTTTTCCAAAATCAAGTGCAAACGGAACTTCTGCCATTTTTTCTAAATCTGATAATATTTCTTTCCTTTTTACAGCGTCAGTAACATAAACAGGATGCCTGGTCTCAAATTCTTCCTTACTAATCCCATATATTGCACTAGAATCTCTTTTATAACTACAACCAATTATCTCATGTTTTCCTTCTTTTGTTTCAGAGAAATTCATTCCTTTAATAAAAAACTCACCTTTTTCTTTAACTAATCTTCCAATTAATCTAACTTGCCCAACACCTTCTGCTCTAAGAATATTTCTAACAAT
>CAZGSA010000097.1:0-3777 GCA_964528215.1 Candidatus Woesearchaeota archaeon | reverse complement strand
AAATCAGGTCCCATTTCTTCAAAAAATAGGGGTAAAACAAATAATGCCCCTTATGATTGGGAAAATAACAGATAAACAAGCAGAAGAAATTGCAAAAAAAATATCTAAAATAAAAGCAATTTATATTTTTTCAACAGACCTTTCCCACTTTATGCCCTATGAAAAAGCTGTTGAGACAGATAAAAAAACAATTAAGATAATTGAAGAACTTAATTTTGAACAATTTAAATATATAGATGCTTGCGGATACTTTCCACTTTTAATCTTATTTCACTTATGCAAGATTAAAAACAAAAAACCAAGATTAATAGAATATAAAAATTCAGGGGATATTACAAATGATAAAGAAAGTGGAGTTGTTGGCTATGCAAGTTTTTGGTTTTAAAACTAATCTTTTATATTTCTCAAAAAAACCTTTGGTTTTTATCTCCACTTAATGATAGAAGTTTGTATTGGTTTTGAGACTTCAAAAATCTCTGATTCTTAATAGTGCTCAGAATTTAACAACCCGGACATACCAGAGAAACCCCTACCAACCCTGAATCAAAAGTAGAATATTTCTCTTTGTTTAAAAAAACCCTGCTCAAAATTATAACTTTTAATTTCCAATCAATAAAAATAAATACCCATAAGTTTATTATTCAATTTAGATTTATTTTATTATGAGAAAAAAAACAAAAAAGAAATCTTATTTTTGGAAATATCTTAGAAAAACTTTATTATTCATAATAAAAATTCCATATTACCTAATCAAAGGAATAATTATATTATCTAAGAAAATATCTGTAAAATCCAAGAAAAACAAAATAAAAAAGAAAAGAGAGTTAATAAAAGCAAGATATACCCCCTTTAAGATTATTGAGGCTATTGATGGAGATTACAAAAATTGGTTTGATAAAACAATTGAATCAGACAGTCAAATTGGGATTATCCTTGGAGCCAGAGGTTCTGGAAAAACAGCATTTGGTGTAAGGATACTTGAAAATATTTATTCCAAATATAAAGAAAAATGTTTTGCAATAGGATTTAAACCAGAAGAATTTCCTTCATGGATAAAAGTTGTATCAGATATTTCAGAATTAGAAAATAATTCTTGGGTCCTTATTGATGAAGGAGGAATTTTATTTAATTCAAGAAGCTCTATGAGTAATGCAAACAAATTATTAAGTCAGCTTATTTTGATAGCTAGGCATAAAAATATTAATATCCTTTTTATTTCCCAAAATTCTTCTAATTTAGAAATAAACATCTTAAGACAAGCTGATTTTTTAGTCTTAAAAAAATCATCATTACTTCAAAAAGATTTTGAAAGAAAAATCATCCAGAAAATATATTCAGAATCTCAAGAGAAATTTAATAAATATGAAGAAGATAAAGGTCTAACTTATATCTACTCTGGAAAATTCAGAGGTTTTGTTTCAAATCCTTTACCAAGTTTTTGGAGAGAAGCAATAAGTAAAAGTTTTAAATAAAACTCTCAATCATAACATCCCCTAATACTAAAAACATCATTACTCCAATAGAATTTTCATATTTTATATATAGCTCCTGCTAATTATTTTTCTATTTTTAGAGTTCCAAAAAGTTTATTTAATCAAAAAAACCTAGCTAAACTAAAAGATATTCAATAAGCTAAAATCAAACTCGTTTATCTTAAATCAAAAATAAATCTTACTACCTACAAAGTATGTGGATATCTTAGATACCCTTAGAAAACAAATAGTAGATAGGTTACAATAAATATTAAATACTCTAGACAATTCCTAAAAAAAATATGGAACAAAAAAACTTTTTATTTATTTCCTGGGATGGTCTTATAGGAGATATTGCCTGGCAGGTCTCAAAAGAAGGCCATAATGTTAAATATTATATTAAAAATCCTGAAGAAAAAGATGTTTCAGATGGCTTTGTTGAGAAAATAGATGATTGGAAAACAGAAGTTGATTGGGCAGATATAATAATTTTTGATGATGTTTTAGGGCAAGGAACCTTAGCTCAAGAATTAAGGAAAAAAGGAAAACTAGTAGTGGGAGGCACACCCTATACAGATAAATTAGAAGATGATAGAAGTTTTGGGCAAGAAGAACTAAAAAAATATGGGATTAATATAATCCCTTACAAAGAATTTACAAATTTCGATGAAGCAATAAAGTATGTCAAACAAAATCCTGCAAGATATGTTATAAAACCAAGTGGAGAAGCTCAGAATGTTAAAGGATTATTATTTGTTGGAGAAGAAGAAGATGGAAGAGATGTAATAGAAGTCTTAGAAGATTATAAAAAATCTTTATCAAGAAAAATAACAGTGTTCCAACTTCAGAAAAGAATTTCAGGAGTAGAAGTTGCAGTAGGTGCTTTTTTTAATGGAAGAAAATTTATTAGTCCTATTAATATTAATTTTGAGCATAAAAAATTATTTCCAGGAGAATTAGGCCCTCCTACTGGAGAGATGGGAACCCTTATGTTCTGGTCAGGCCCTAATAAACTATTCAATCAGACCTTAAAAAAATTTGAAGGAAAATTAGCAATTGAAGGCTATGTAGGATATATTGATTTAAATTGCATAGTAAATAATAAAGGAATCTATCCCCTAGAATTCACAGCAAGGTTTGGTTATCCAACAATTAGTATTCAAGAAGAGGGAATGATAACCCCTATTGGAGAATTTTTTTACAGACTTGCAAAAGAAGAAGATTTTGAATTTAAAGTAAAACCCGGTTTTCAGATGGGGATAAGAATTGTTTTACCTCCATTCCCATTTAAAGATAAAAAGACGTTTAGTATGAGGTCTAAAGATACTTTAATTTTCTTTAAAAAACCTGTAGAAGGTGTCCATATAGAAGATGTTAAAAAAATGGATAATCAATGGATTGTTACTGGAACTTCTGGAGTTGTATTAATTGTATGTGGAACCGGATTAACTGTAAAACAAACAAGAAAACAGGTTTACTCAAAAATAAAAAACATTAGAATTCCTTATATGTATTATAGAGATGATATTGGTGAAAGATGGTTTGAAGACTCTGATAAACTACATGCCTGGGGTTATTTAAGAGAAGCTTAAAATAACAATAAAAATCATAAATAATTAGATTTAAAAAAATTATCAGACCACTCCACTCAAACCATCACCAGAATTTCTAGGAATAATATGAGCATGAAAATGATGAACAGTCTGTCCAGCAACTTCCCCCATATTTACACAAACATTAAACCCTTCTCCTTTTTTATCTTTAATTAATTTTAAACCTATTTTCTTAATAGCATCTAAAATCTCTCCTCCCAAACTAGTTGGAACATCTAAAATATTCTTATAATGCTGTTTACTAATAATCAGAGTATGCCCCTCGGCCTTAGGATTAACATCTAAAATAGCAAAAAAGTTATCATCTTCATAAATTTTCTCACTTTCAATTTCACCTTTTACAATTTTACAAAAAATACAGTCGTCTTTATTTTCCATTTAACCTAACTCCTGCCCAAACCTATCCCTAATTAAACACCCATCTTCATCAACATAAAATCCCCTAAAAAAACCATATCTAAGATTTCTCTGTCTTGCAGCCTCCTGATTACTCGGATGATTTGGTAGAAAATCAGAATTAAAATTAACATCTGAGATTATCTTACGCTGAAAATTTCCGCTTTCTAAATAAGGTTTCTGAAAATTTGAAGTCCTTAATTCCCAACCATTATTTTCACAATCTACCATAAAAAACATGAATAACTATAATTTATAAATATTTAGATAATATCTACCCCCTATTCTAAAATAAT
>CAZGSA010000096.1:0-3832 GCA_964528215.1 Candidatus Woesearchaeota archaeon | reverse complement strand
TGAGCATGTCAGGATTGTTAAATCCTGAGCACCATCAGGAATCTAAGATTCCTGAAGTCCTAAAAACAAGGGGCTATCACAAACTCCACATTTTAATGTGGAGTGCCCCATTGTTTTTTGATTTATATTAATATTCTATTATTTATTAATCTGAGGCATATTTTTATCCATTGTTTTAGCTTGTCTTTTCTTAAGCGATTAGTTGTTTTATTTTAGTTACTGATTTTATTTTAATTATCTCTCTTTAATTCCTAGTATTGATAACATAAATGAAGAAAATATTGTTTGTATCCCTAGGATTATTAAAGTTAGAGCGAAGATAGAGTTTTTTACTTGATTTAAGGCCCCAAAATCAGTATTTATCCACTGGATTAATATAAATATAAAGATTATAAATCCTGTTAAGCTTAATAAAAATCCTAAAATACTTCCTGTTTCTAAGTTTAGATATTTGTATAATCTGTCTAGGGCTGGGCTTTTTTCTTGTAAATGTGTTGTTGAGTAGGTTTTTGCAAAAAATGTAAAAAAGATTAGTTGATAACCTGTTATTGTTAGTAATGAAGAGATAAACATTGGATGAAATTGAAATCTTATCCCCCCTATTATTGGATTTGTAAAATAAAACCATAGTAATGTTTCAAATCCTATTAAAAAGAATATTAGTCCTGGTATGAAAAATAAGAATAATGGGGAGTAGAGTAACATAAATCTTAAATGTTTCCATCCATCTGAAAAAGTGTTTAGTTTTGAGGTTCCTTTTCTTGAATAATAGGCAATAGGCAATTGTTTTATTCTTAATTTGTGATTTATTGCTTTTATTATCATTTCAGAAGCAAATTCCATACCAGTTGTCTGAAGATTAAGTTTATCTAATGCTGTTTTAGATATTGCCCTCATACCACAATGAGAATCTTTTATATTTGTCTTAAAAAATAATCTTAAAATAAAAGATAATAATGGGTTTCCTATGTATCTATGTGAGAAAGACATTGCATTTTTTTGCATTTTTCCTGAGAATCTATTTCCTATTATAAAATCATAATCTTGTTTTAGAAATTTAAGAAAAATAGGTATTTCATTAAAATCATAGGTGCAATCTGCATCTGCTATAAAAACGTATTCTCCTTTTGCGTGTTTAAATGCTTCGAGATATGCAATTCCATAACCTTGTTTATTGTGTTTTATTAGTCTTATTTTATTTTTTCTTGCAATTTCCGGGCTTGAGTCTGTTGATGAGTCAGAGACAATCACTTCTGCATTTAATCTATGTTTTTTAATTACTTGCCTTATTTGGTTTAAGCATATTGGAAGTGCTTGTTCTTCATTTCTGCATGGAAGTATTATACTTAGTTCTGGAGATTTTTCCTTTTTTAATTTAGTATTCATAATTCTGTTATTTGATAAGAGTTTATAATTATTTTTATTGTAGAACAACCAATTTTTTTTAAAATTTTTATTGGCAAATTACAGTAATGTATTTAAACTAGATTTTTTTATATTTATTGTTAAAAAAAGAGATTTGTTAGCATGGTTTATAAGAAGTATTCTAAAAAAGGTGGAAAAGTTTTTGGTCCTTATTATTATGAAAGTTATCGTGTTGGAGAGAAGGTTAAAAAAGTTTATATTGGCGGGGAGAAAGAGTATAAAGTTTGGTTAAGAAAAAAAAGAAATAAAAATAAAAAATCCTTGGGAAGACCTAGAATAAATGTAGAACAACCAAAAACTTATTTTGTTTCTTTTAAATCTATTAATAAAATTAAGAATCCTAGAAATGTTTTGATTAGTGTTTTACTAATTTTAATGATTATTCTTGTATTGGTTAATTTTTCAGTGTTTTTTAATAGGGTAGACACCTCTTTTACTGGTTTTGTAATCTCTGGCAATCTTACTGAATTAGATTCAAATTTAGTTTACGTTGATTCTAATAAGGAAGTTATGGAACAGAAGTTTGAAAGCGAGTCAGCTAAATTAGAAATTAAAAAACCTAGTGATTCTTTAAATGAAAATAATAATAAGCGTATGGATTTTGATATAGCAAGTTCTGAACAAAGTTCAGAAGCATTAAAAATAAGACTGTATTTTGATTTGTTAAATTATTCTGAATTTGTAGATGATGTAGCAAGTTCTTTAATTGTTATTAATGAAACATCGAAAATAGCTAATTTAACTGAGGAAATTATTAGTAATGTTAGTGGAGTTAATAGAACTGAAGTTAATATTACTGAAGAAGTGGATGTGGAAGATATTGATTCTAATGAAACAGAGACAATAGAAAATATTATTGAGATTAATATTACAGGGGTTAATGTAAGTGAACCTGAAAAGCAGGAAATTGAGTCAAATATTACTGAAATTGAAGAGCCTGAAATTAATAAAAGTGTAATTAGCGAGGAGGTTTCTAGTGGGGGTGGAGAAGGTGTAGAAGAACCCGTAGTTGAGGAAGTAGAATCATTGGAAAAAGTAGTTGAAGGGTCTGTTGAAGAGCCTGTTGCAGAGCCTGTTGCAGAGAAAGATAAAGGGCCTGCTGAAGAAACAGATAATAACAATGATAATAATGATGTATCTGAGAGTATAGAGATTCCTGATGAATCTTTTTCTGAGTCTGTTGATATCATCTCTGAAGAATCAGAAAGCAGTGGAATTACTGGGAATATTGTAAAAAATTTAATGAATTTTTTTGTTTATAGTTTTAGAGTTGTTACTGGAAAAGTTATTGAAGATGTTAATCAGACTGAAATTATAAATCCAGCTCTTGTTAATATTGATAAGGTAGAGAGTTTTGAAATAATTAATAATGGAAAGATAGACTTGGAAGATATTCAGGAGATTGTTAATAATTTGAGTGAAGAAAAAGTTGTTGAAATTGCTAAAAACTCTGTAATTGATTTAGATAAAGAAGATTTTGATGTTGATGTTATTTCTATTCCTAGTGGAAATGAAACAGAAAATGGCCAGGAAGAAGAATATAAATGGGGATATAAAGTTAAATTAAAAGATTTAAAATTTATGGCTAAAATTGATATTACTTCTGATAAAGGTGTTAGTATTTATGATAATCAAACTCTAAAAATCGGTAGAAACCTTTTAAGTTTTGAAGATTTAACTAAAAAGGGTTATAAAATTAGGATTGAGAAGCCGAGTTTAGAAATAGAGACAGATATTGATGTTAGTAATGTTACCTATGTTCAGAATATTAGCAATGTTAGTGAGGAGATTGTTGAGGAAGTAGAAGAGGTTGTTGAAGGTGCTAATAATTTTTCTGAAGTTAATAATCTAATTAAGAATCAAACAGAAGCTAATGAATCAGAATTATCTGAAGATGTTAATGTTATTGAGGTAATTGATAATAAAACAGGGGATATTGATGCTAATATAACAGAAGCAGAAGTTATTGGGGAACAGGAAATTGTTGAAGTTTATAATAAAGATTCTGATGAAACAAATATTGAAGAAGAAAAAGATGTAGGGCAACTGAATTTAGCAGGAATTTCTGCTCAGGTAATTAAAAGTCTTACTGGTTTTGTTGTGGGTGGTGGGGATGAAGGAGGGGTGGTTGAAAATATTGATTATGGTTATAAAGTAAGTGTTTATATTGAGAGAGATTTTTCTGTAACAAGTACTGAGAATCTAATACAGGACAATAGAACAGAGCAGAATGATAGTGAGAATCAGTTGATTAATGTTATTGACAATTTAATTCTAGATGTAGATTATGAGGATATTGATGGAGATGGAAAAGTAAGTATTGGAGATATTATTTATTTAGATCCCACCCTTATCATAATTCCAATAACAGATGCAGAGCATTTAGATTCAAATAGAAGTTTTATTA
>CAZGSA010000095.1:0-3850 GCA_964528215.1 Candidatus Woesearchaeota archaeon | reverse complement strand
TGACTTTCATTATTAATCTTAAAATTCATCTTCCAATTTTTACGCATAATTCGTGTATGCCCATTCATTAAATCCTCTGATGATATTCCGTAATTAGGATAGCCTCCTCCACCAGAAGACTCAACATTATAACTAACACTTGACGAAGCAGAATTTCCAGTATAATCAGTAGCAGAACAACTTGTTGTAAATGTTCCAGTATTGGATGTAGAAGGATTTGTAGTATAACTCACAACAGGATTTGAATCTAAGTTATCTGTTGCAGAACAAGAACAACTTAAAGTTTCTCCAGCAGTTACAGAAGATTTTGAACATGAAAAAGAGATTACGGGAGCAGTAGTATCAAGGGTAATTGTCCTTGTTTGAGTTGTGTTTGAATTACCTAAAGTATCATTAACAGTAACATTGTATGTATAAATTTCATCTGCTAATCCTGTCCAGTTTACATTTCTAGTTCCATCAGTATATGCACTTAAATTTACCTCTCCTGTAGAATTATATAAAAGAAAAGTGATTGTATCTTCATTGGTTTCAGTCACACTTACATCTACATAAATATTTGATTGTGATAAATTTGAATTGTCATCAGAAGTTCCTGTTTCAAGAGAAATTTGAGGATAAGTAGTGTCCTTAAAGAAAGTTATTGAACTTGAGTTTTCATTTCCTGCTGTATCATTAATATAAATATTCCATGTATTTGAACCCTCATTAGAAGTTAATGATGTAAAGTTAGTTCCACAACTTACGGTGGTTGAATTAGTCACTCCACCATTTATTGAATACCAAACAGAATCACAATTAGATTCTGAATAAGTATAATTTATAGAAGTTATGTCCGAACCATAACTTGTATTTTGTGGATAAACAAAACTAATTTCTGGGAAAGTTGTATCAACATTAAAAGTCACACTATCTGAAACATCCCATAATCCTGTATCAGTCGAATTAACATAAACAGTCCATGTATTTGAACCTTCATTAGAAGTTAATCCAGTTACATTATTTCCACAAATAATTGTAACATTATTTGCCCCTCCATCCAAACTATACCTACATTCTTGTGCATTAGTTACCGTATAATTTAATTCAGTCACAACCGAATTATAGATGGTAGTTTGTGGATAAACAATAAGCAAAGTTGCAGGGTCTACAATATAATCAAACTCTATTCCAGAATCAGAAATAATTTTTAAATCAAAATCTGCCGAAGAACCAATTAATCCATTTAAATAAGTTTTATACTCTCCCTCTTGTTGTATTCCAGTTATTTCAGTAATCTTTTCATCTGAATCTTTTAAATAAACTTCAACAGAAGATTCTGTATCTGAACGAGCAAAAATTGTTATATCTCTATTACTTGTTAATTCACTTTCAAAATTAACTCTCACATAATGATTATTAGGAATTAATTCACTCCAAATTTCATCTAATGTTTGAACTTGTTCGTAAATATCAGATAGGAACATTTTATTTTCATCTAAATGGTCTGCTTTTGTTATTTCAATTACTAATTCATAAGTTTCATTAGATAATTGAGGAACTATCCATTCAATATAATCAACCAACCCATTTTCATCTAAATCATATTTATCAATAATCACTTCTTTTTTATTATTTTTATTTAAATGATATAATTTAACTTCTTCGCTTTTTGCCTGAAGTTTAAGATACTCGAATGCTATAACATCAGTATAATGTGTATCCTCAATTCCTTTAATAGTTATCTTTTTATTTTTCTCAGAAATTTCCTCTTCATAAATTTCAGGTTCAGAAGTAAAATATTCTAATTCATAATAAACACCTTCTTCGAGATTAATATTTAAATCAGAACTATCAAAAGTTTCTTCATCAATTATTTCTTTATCTTCATTTAATTTGAAAAGAGTTATATTTTCAGAATTTTCTGGAAGTTTTAGTTTTAATTTCTCTTTTTTATTTAATTTAAATTCTTTTTTCCATTTCACTTTTTCTCCCACTACGGCACTATATTGTGTTGTCTGAATAGACAAATTCTCCTCTGTAACAAAAACATTAACTAAATTTTCTAAGCTGTCGTTACCATTTATTGCAGTAAGTGTGAATAAAGCATTTCCTGTCCAATTTGTTTTAGGAATTATTTTTAAAATTGAACTATCTAAAACTAAAGATAAATTCTCAGTTTCAGAAACAGAGTATTCTCTTGCATTAAAAAAATAATCGTCTAAATTTAATGTAATCTCGTTATTTTTTATGATATTGATATCGTCTAAAGGTTTTATTAGTTGTAATGAAATGTTTTGTAATTCTTCCTCTTCTAAGGGTTGTTCTGATAAGAAAAGCCACCAAGGGTTTCCCTCTAAACTTATAATCTCTCCAGTTTCACTGTTAATCATTGCAGTTAATCTATATCTTACCTTAAATAACCCTAAAAATTTAGTAGTCTTATTTGCTTCTGAAACATAAACAACACTAAGGTTATTTCCTTCTCCAACTTCTTTTAGTTCTAATGTTCTATTCTGGCTTCTTAATTTAGAAAGGGCTATTTTTGATGCAGTGTTAGGCATTATCCTAATCTCTTTAGAGAGACCATTTGAAAGTTTTGCTTTAATTCTTTCTCCATCTTCCTTCTCTATTTCTAAATCTGAAACAGCTTCAACACCTCTAACTTTAACTTTCTGGTAAGTTTCTCCGTTTTTCGTCTTTGTTTCTGTTCTAATTTGAATTTCTAATCTTTCTTGATTTTCACCAATAAAAGTATGAATCTCTTCTGTTTTCTTTATTGGTTTGGACTCTGTTTTTGAATCTTTTTTATCTGATT
The DNA here is from genome assembly GCA_964528215.1 of Candidatus Woesearchaeota archaeon. Lineage (GTDB taxonomy): Archaea > Nanobdellota > Nanobdellia > Pacearchaeales > GW2011-AR1 > ARS1285. The sequence goes on along the minus strand of CAZGSA010000095.1, from coordinate 1,053 downwards.
TGCTCTCTCCCGATTTTGATTCTTTAGAATCGGTTTTTGAATCTTTTACATCAGTTGAAGAATCGTCTTTCTTACTATCTTTAGAACTTGAATCACTTATTGATGAACTTGAATCAGAAGAACTATCTGAAGTTGAATCTTTTATTTTATCTGCATAAACTCCTGCTACGATTCCAAAAATTAAAATTATACTAATTGATAAAATAATTACACCCTTTTTCATAATAAATATAACAATGAATAGGCATATAAAACGGTTATGTTCAATTTTATCTTTTCCATCTCAAGTAATATCCTGACTTCCTTCTTTGCTTTTTGTCTTTTCCCCTTTTACCAACATTCTTTTTGCCCCTAAGTCCTGCTTTCACCCTCTCGGACAATCTTTTTTTCTCTTGAGATGCCACCCAAGAAAAAATTGCGATAAGCAACTCCCCCATCCCTTCATCTCTTGTATCTAACCAAGATTCTTGTAAGGATTTCAATGCAACATTATGTTGTTTAAGTGTCCTGAGATAAGATAATGTATTCAAAATTCCCTCTCTTGAAAATCGATCTAATGCCCAGACTAAAATCATAGAATAATCATGTTTATGTGTTTTAACATCATTAAGCATTTGCTGAAACTGAGGCCTATTTGAATTTCCACCGCTTGCATAATCAGTATATTCTTTCACAATTTTAAGATTAAGTGCCTCCGCCAATTTTCTTAAAGGAATAAGTTGGTTATTCACATCTTGCCTGGATTCGTCAGTAGAGCATCGCACATAAAGAGCTGTTGAATTCATTTTTTATTCTCCAATATCTCTCCAAGTTTAACTTTATTATCAAGCGATTCAAATAAGTCCCTTACTGATTCTAAAGTCAAGAATGTTTTTAATAATAATGGTTTAAGACTTCCTTTATCATCTTCATTAAGTTTATCATGGCATTTTTTACAAATAGGAATAAGAAGATTATGTTTAGGTTTAAGATATTGGGGTAAGGCATGATGCATTGTTAAAATGACTTCCTCCTACACCTAAAGGTGTAGGTTTCCATGATGCTCTTCCTGAG
>CAZGSA010000094.1:0-3863 GCA_964528215.1 Candidatus Woesearchaeota archaeon | reverse complement strand
TTTCAAATCCTTTTCTAATCTTAACAGTAATAGGAATTTTAATATTTTTAACTAACTCTTGAATAATCTCAAAAATTTTATTTTTTCTTTTTAACAAAGCACTTCCACTTCCCTGTTGTATTATTTTTTTTGAAGGACAACCACAATTAAAATCAATAACATCAAACTGTTTTTCTAATTTTTTACCAGCCTTAATAATCATTTCTGTATTTTGTCCAAAAATCTGAGCAACAACAGGTTTTTCAGTTTTATCAGTTAAAGCTAAAATCTTTACAGCATTATTATTTCTAGCAATCGCATTAGCAGAAAGTAATTCTGTGCTGACTAATCCAGCCCCATATTTTTTACAAAGTAATCTAAATGCAATATTAGTTGTATTATGCATTGGAGCTAGGATTATCTTGCTTTTTAATTTAGGAAATTTTTTTAGCATAATTTAATCTATCAAATTAAGTTAATAAATATAATTAAAATAACATCGCCTATCCAACTAGGACATTCTCCTTGTTTTTTCTTTCTTATTAACATAGATAATTTGGGCATCTTAAGTATTAGCAAAGATAAGCTAATCTGCAGATAATTTAGAGAATTATTATCTAAAGGATTGTTAATAATATTCTAATAGCTCCTTATCCACTAAACAACAAAACTCTTAAATATTCTCAATTATTAATCTTATTATGAATATAAAAAAAACATCAAAACAAGAAACAGAACAGGAAATCAAAGAGATTTTTTCAAACAATCCAACCCCCAAACAAATAAAAAAAGCAAAAAATCTTGCAATGTCTAAAAACATCAAGTTAAAAGCTTTAAGAACAAAGTTTTGCAAAAACTGCCTTACTTTCTTTACACTGAAAAACTCTCAAATAAGGATTAAAAAACAAAACAAAATTCTTTTGAAAATAATTAGATGCAATAATTGCCATTATATAAGCAGATATAAACTGAACTGATTTTATACTTTTGAGCTATACAGGTAAATGATTAAAGAAATGTCCCCCATAGCTTAAGAGTTCAATAATAGATTAAGGCAATTTAGCATTTTAGTAGAAGATGTTGTATTAAGATTAATATGTCTAAAATTGATAACTCCATAATTTATTATGGGGCTTGACTAAAGATACTGTTATCAATTCCGAAAAAATCAAAGATTTTTTGGACCAGAAAAACCATAAAAGTTTTTCTTGGTTTGGAGCATGTCAGGATTGTTAAATCCTGAGCACCATCAAAATCTAGAGACTTTAAAATTCCTAGAATTTTAATAGCCATCAAGAATTAAAAATTCTTGAGGTTTTGAAGTCCTAAAAACAAGGGGCTATCACAAACTCCACATTTTAAGGGGGGGTGCCTCATTGTTTTTTTGATATTTTTGCTAAAGATAAATCTTTTGTTAAGGCATAAAAAAGCTAGAATTCTATAAGATAAAAGTTATTTTTTTGTAGAGAATAAAATACATAAATTTAAAAGTTTTCTATATTCTTATTTTATGATGAGTAAGATAAAAGTACTTCCAGTTTATCCTGAATTTCCAGACACTTTCTGGAGTTTTAAGAAATCCCTTCGGTTTGTAAGGAAAAAATCACTTATGCCTCCCACAGGTCTTTTAACTGTCATGGCTATGCTTCCAGAGGATAAGTTTGAATTACAAAGGGTTGTGGATTTAAATGTAGAACCATTAACAGACAGGCATCTAAAAGACGCAGATATTGTCTTTACCTCTACAATGGTGGTTCAGGAAGACTCACATAAGGAGGTTATAGATAAGGCGCATTTTTATGGAAAGAAAGTTGTTGCAGGAGGACCTTTTCCAACATCTTATCCTGAGAGAAATTCCAAAGCAGATTATATTGTGGCAGGAGAAGCAGAAGTAACTTTACAGCCCTTTTTAGAAGACATTTTAAACAGAAATCCTAAAAGAGTCTACACTGAAAAAGAGGTTAAAGAAAGAAATCGAGTTTCACTGACAAAAGGGGGGAAAGTTTTACTTACCAACACCCCCTTGCCTAAATGGGATTTATTAAATTTAAAAGATTATTCTTGTGCAGCAATCCAATACTCTCGAGGATGTCCTTTTGATTGCGATTTTTGCGATATAACTAATTTATATGGGAGAGAATCAAGAACAAAGACTACTAAACAGATGATAAAAGAGCTCGAGGCATTGGTTAGGGCTAGACATACTGGATCTGTTTTTATTGTTGATGATAATTTTATAGGAAACAGGGCAAATTTAAGAGAGTTATTGCCTGAGATGATAAAATGGCAGCAGAGTAATAATTTTCCTTTTACTTTTTTCACAGAAGCTAGCATAAATTTAGCATGGCCTGAAAATAAAGATGTGCTTGAGAATATGGTAAATGCTGGTTTTAATCAGGTTTTTGTAGGAATAGAATCCAGTGATAAGGATGTTCTTGATAAAATGGGGAAAAAGCAAAATACAAAACTATCTGCCTTAGAATCTGTTAGAATCTTGCAAAACTCAGGATTAGAAGTAACTGCAGGTTTTATTATTGGTGCAGATGGAGAGAAGCCCAATGCATTTGATAATTTGTTTAAGCTTATTCAGAGCGCAGGGATTATTACGCCCATGCCAGGACTTCTTACTGCAATGAAAGGGACAAGACTTTACAAGCGCCTACAGAAAGAAGGAAGATTAAGAGAAGAATCACACGGAAACAATACCCACCAGCCGAAATTTAATTTTGAGCCTGAAATGGACGAGGCTGTTTTAATCCAAGGTTATAAAGGTCTGCTTAAAAGATTGTTTGACGATAAAAATTATTATGAGAGGTGTAGGGTTTTGAGGGACAGACTCGGACCAGATTATCATCCTACAAGGGGCAGTGATATCTCCGGAGTTATTTTTTTAGGAAGGTCATTAAAAGAACAATTGTTTGCTTCCGGAGGTTTAGAATATGCAAAGTATCTTTTAGAAACTGCCTGGAAAAGGCCATCTTATTTTCCTGAATCAGTTGCTCAGGCTATAAAATTGATTCACTTTAAATCTCTAACTAATGCTATGCTTGATGCTGAAGAATACAAACCTCAGATAGAAGGGTTATATCAGCAGTTTTTCTCTAAAGTAGCGAAGATTCACAGCAAGTATGGATATGACTTTGCCATTGAAAGAAAGAAAGTTGTAAATGCTGCAGGAAGAATATTAAAAAAAGCTGAAAAAAGATATCATCATTTAGACACAGGTTTTAGAAGGGAAGCTGCTAATTCTTTAGAAAATTTAAAATGCAGGGTTCAATCAGTGTTAAGGCAATATAGAATATAAGATGATTCTTGAAATTAATTAGATTTAATCCTAAAGATAAACACATCCTAGAGATTATTAATCTTAGGCAACATCCCTCCAGAGATATTAAACCTCTAGCCCAAGAACTTTTTAAATCTTATAAATACAGGTTTAGAATAGTCAAAAAATTAGAATTTTTTGAATTTGTTAATTAACTCTAAGGTATCAACTTGCCCTAAAAATATTGCTCTGCAACAAGACCTTTCTAATCCTAATTCATCTAAAACTTTTTTAGAATCTTCACCCTTTTCAGTTCTCTCTTTAAACTCTTGCCATAAATGTCCAATTGGCTTTCCACAACTCATGCATCTTACTGGTATAATCATTTTGTTTTTTATTTTAATAATTTATTATGATGATAAATGAGACAACTTATAAGCTTCACTTCATCTCTGAAACTAATACTCATAACATAACTTGCTTGACTTCTGAGTTCGGAACGAGATCAGGTATTACCAAGTTATTATGGTCGTCTCAGAAATAACAAAAAATCACTGTTTATAAAGCTTTTTATACCTAAAAAATCTAACATTTCTATGTTCTGCGGAGATGCCGGAGC
>CAZGSA010000093.1:0-3884 GCA_964528215.1 Candidatus Woesearchaeota archaeon | reverse complement strand
AAAATAAGAAGATAAATTATCTTAACCTTAGATCATTGATAGATTAAATAAAATACAAAAAATAAAATGTCATTAAAGAATCTTAATGTTGTGGGATTTGATTTGGATCATACTTTGTATCCTCAAACTGAAGAGTCTCAAAAAAAAATAAGGGAAAAGATTTATGAAAAATTAGCTACTGCAATGAATATTCCTTTTGCTACAGCTGGAGAATTATTTGAACAAGAATATGCTTCAAACAATCACTGGGGAAAATCTGGTTCTAGAACAATCATAGAATTATGTGCGAGTGCAGGCTTAGATTTAGATGGAAAACTTATTGTTCAGCAAGCTATTGAAGATGCAGATATTTTAGAGTTTATAGAACCTAATCCTAAGTTAAATGAAATGTTAATTAAACTTAAGAATAGATATTGGTTAGATTTAATAACGGGGACTAGCCAGAAATTAGCTTATTCTAAATTAGAGAGATTAGAAATTAATCAGAAAGTTTTTGGTTTTATGCTGATGGGAGGAGAATATGGGAGTAAAACAACAGGAGAAGTTTATCAGAGATGGATTGAATTAAGAAGTGTTCCTGTACCAAGCATGTTGTATGTTGGAGATAATACAAAACAAGATATTGATTCTCCTAAAGCACTTGGAATAAAAACTTGTATTGTTGGTAAAGAGTATGATAAAGCAGATTACCATATTTCAAATATTCTAGAATTAGAAGGTTTACTAGATTAGGAGATTATATTTTCTTAGGAAGTTTTTTAAACCTTAAATTTCTCGTTAATTTATTATTAACTTTTGTTAATAAATATGGCCCTATAGCTCAGCCTGGTTAGAGCACTGGCCTTTTAAGCCAGGTGTCGGGGGTTCAAATCCCCCTGGGGCCATATAAATTCTTACATAATTTAAATCCCAATAGGGGATTTTCACCCATACAAAAACCATAAAAGTTTTTGTAGGTCCTAAAAAATTCTAAAAGAATTTTTGGGAGCTTCAAATCCAAGGATTTGAACCGTTCAAATCCCCCTGAGCCATATCATAATCTCCAAAGAGATTATGTTTTTATTCTATGTGGATTTGAAAACACGACTTGTCGGGGTGAGTTTCTTGATATTGACAATTATAAATTTAAGATAACATTATCAAGGAACGAATTGTCAAATCCCCTGGGGGCATTGAACATTTTGTTAAATCATAGTAGGGTTTATAGTGTTTATAAATCAAAGATAATTTAAATGTTATTATTGAAAAAGGTGAAGATAGAGTCATTAAACAGCATGATGGTTTGTGTAAAACCTTTGTTTAAGATAATAATTAGTATTAATAATTCAAATTTCCCTATTTTTTCTAATTTTTAGCTATTTTTGTATTTTTTTAGTTGTCTTTTAAAAAACAAAAGTTTTATAAACCCAGATTTGAACTTATATTTATTATTATAAAGTCGTTAAAGGTAAATCTATCAAAATAATAATTTGTATTAAAAATCAATACAAATAGATTATATATGAACTGCCTTGTCAAATATTCAATATGCACAATTTACAACCCATTCATACTAAACTAAAACCTGAAGAAGTAAAAAAATTACTTACAGAGTTAAATATTTCTCTAAGTCAAATTCCTAAAATTAAAATTACTGATCCTGCCATTCCAAAGGAATGCCAAATTTCAGATGTGGTTAAAATAGAAAGGGAATGTGATGGAAGAAAAAGTTTTTTTTATAGGGTAGTTAGTGTTTAGTCTATGTCTTAAGGATGTAGATAATTTATACAAAAATGAAGATTGAACAACAACAACAAAAAGAACAGCATTTGCTTGTTAAAAAATATTTAAAAGAGCATAGCCTAGTTGAATCAAATATAACAAGTTTTAATAATTTTATTAATCATCGTATGCAGGAAATAATTGATGAATTAAATGAGGCCATTCCTAGGGAAGATGTAGAGATTACATTAGGAAAAATAAAAGTTGGAAGACCTCAAGTTGTTGAGGCTGATGGAAGTTCTCATTTAATAACTCCTGCAGAAGCAAGAATCAGAGGACTAACTTATTCTGCCCCAATAAGTGTGGAGATTACAGTAAAACAATCAGAACAACTTGAAAGTCATGAAGTTGAAATTGGGAAGATTCCAATTATTGTCAAAAGTGAAGTTTGTAATCTGTCTGGGATGAACAAGGAGGAACTAATACAAAATTATATTGATCCTTTAGAGCCAGGAGGATATTTTATAATTAATGGAAATGAAAGAGTTATTGTAATGACTGAAGATTTAGCTGAAAATCAACCTTTTATTGAAAAATCAAAAAATAAAATAATGTTAAGATTGTTTTCAAAAAGAGGTAGTTATCGTATCCCAATTTCAATAACAGATACTCCTGAAGGAATTGTTGAAGTTAGTTTTTCAAGATTTAAGAACATTCCTATTGTTATTATTCTAAAAGCCTTAGGATTAATAAAAGAAAGTGATATTGCAAAATATATTGGTAAGGAAAATGATAGCCTAATTGTTAATCTATATGAATATACAAATATTCAAAATGAAGAAGATGCTATGATGGCTATTGCTGAAAAAACTTCTTTACAGGGAACAAATAAAGAGATTTTAGATAGAATAAAACAAAGACTTGACTCTTATTTTCTACCACATATTGGTTTAAAAAAAGGACAGAGAATTGAAAAAGCTATTACTCTATGTAAGTTTATTAAACAGTTTTTTGTTGCTAAGGAAAATCCAGATAATTTAACTGATAAAGACCACTATGCAAACAAAAGAGTCAGAATGAGTGGTGATTTGTTAGCAGATTTATTTAGAATTAATATGAATATTCTTTTAAGAGATATTCAACACTCTCTGCAAAAGATTCAAAAACGAAAGAAATTTTATTCTATAAAAACAATTGCTAAATCAACTTTATTTACCCATAGGGTTGAAAGTGCTATTGCTACAGGTAACTGGATTGGGGAGAGAACAGGAGTTACCCAGAATATGGATAAGACTAATTATCTTGCTATTTTATCCCAATTGCAAAGAGTTTCAAGTATGCTCCCTGGAGAACAGGAAAATTTTCTTGCACGTACTTTACATCCAACACATTATGGAAGATTCTGCCCTGTTGAAACTCCTGAAGGTACAGAAATTGGATTGAGAAAAAATCTTGCCCTCTTAGCTAAAATTTCAACTAGGACTGATTTAGAAGACGATGAATTAATTAATATTTTAATTAATTTTGGAATGAAAAAGGAAATAGAAAATCAGGGAAAAGATGTTTTTCTTAATGGTAGGTTTGTTGGACATATTGAAGAACCAGGAGATCTTATAAATAAATTAAAAGAAAAAAGAAGAAAAGGAGAGTTACCAATTGAACTAAGTATAAGATATCAAAAATCATTGGATAATGTTCTTTTATCAACAGAGGTTGGAAGAGTTATGAGGCCACTTATAATTCTTGAAAATGGAAAATCAAGATTAACAGAGGAACATAAAAACATGTTAAATGAAGAGAGTTTTAAATGGGATGACTTTCTTAAACAGGGAGTTATTGAATATTTAGATACTGCTGAAGAAGAAAATGCTCTTGTTGCTTTAGAAAGAAAAGATATTAGTGAAGAACATACCCACTTAGAGATTGATAAAATTGATTTGTTAGGAGTTGTTACTAGTTTAGTTCCCTATGCAAATTATGACCAATCAAGTAGATTAAACAGGGGAAGCAAAACTCAAAAACAAGCCCTAGGATTATATGCTGCTAATTATTTATGCAGAATAGATACAGATGTTAATATTTTACACTACCCTCAAAAACCAATTGTTAGAAGTTTTGTTTATGACACTTTAAATGTTCACCCTGCGGGTCAAAATGTTATTGTTGCAATTATGACTCATGAA
>CAZGSA010000092.1:0-3884 GCA_964528215.1 Candidatus Woesearchaeota archaeon | reverse complement strand
GAAATATGAAAACAAATATATTGTATGAATCTCTTGATGAGCTTTCTAATTTTGTTGAAAAAATTGCTCAAAGGTGTGGAAAATATATTTCCTATGCCAGTCCCTTACTAGATGGAAGTTTGCCTGATGGTTCAAGAGTTAATGCAACTTATACTTCTGATGTTACTAGCCGTGGCCCTACATTCACAATAAGAAAATTTACAAAGATTCCCTGGACCCCTGTACAATTGTTAGATAAAAAAACCTTATCTCCAGAGATGCTTGCTTATTTTTGGATTTTATTAGAATATAAATCCAATATTCTAATTGCTGGTGGAACTGCTTCAGGAAAAACAACCCTTCTTAATGCTATTGCTTTTTTCATACCCCCTGAAGCAAGGATTGTAAGCATAGAGGATACCAGAGAATTAAATTTGCCAAGAGAAAACTGGTTACCAAGTGTTGCAAGAACTTCTCTAGGACGGGGAGGTCTTGGAGAGGTTGATCTTTTTAGTTTATTAAAAAGTTCATTTAGGCAGAACCCGGATTATGTTATTGTTGGGGAAGTTAGAGGTAAGGAAGCTTTTGTATTATTTCAAGGAATGGCTTCAGGACACTCTTCTATCAGCACTATGCATGCAGATTCTGTAGATACTCTAGTAAAAAGATTAGAAACCCCTCCAATAGAACTTTCTCCAACTCTTTTAAATACTCTTGATGCTGTGGCAATAATGACTCACACTATGGAAGGTTCAAGAGAAGCGAGAAAATTAAGAGAAATTTCTGAAGTTGTTAATGTAACTGATGATGGAATTGCTTTAACAAATACTCCGTTTATCTGGGATGCAAAAGAAAATGTGTTTTATTATAAAAAAGATAGTAAAGTTTTTGAAAAAATTTCTAAGAGATATGGAATTAGTGTTGAGAAATTAAATAAGGAATTTGACAGAAGATCTAACCTACTTTATGAATTGCAAAAAAGAAGAATATTTGATTTTAATAAAACTCAGAAAATCATAAATGAATATCATAAAAATCCTCGAGGAGTACTTTCAGCTTTTGGGCTTGATGAAAATTAGAAATCAAAAAAACAATGTACTACCTTACACTGAAGCTTCAGAACCCAGAAAAACTTTTAGGTTTTAATAGTGCTCAAAAATCTTTTGTAGATTTTTGACATGTAGAGTTTCTTTAATATCCTCTTACAATTTCAAGTTACACATCTCAGATCTTAAGCTTGTTCTTTATACAGCTAAAAATTTTATAGATTATCAATATCACATTCTAAATAATATGGATTTCTTTTTAAATCAAAAGATATAGGTTTACTTTTCAATTAAAAAACATAACCTTAATAAACTCTTTTTGTATTAATTGTTATATAATAAAAAGAGGGATTATTAAAAAGAGAATGATTGATTTACAAGAGTTGCAGGTTTTAGCACAATTAGTAGATAATATGGAAGTTTCTATTATTAGTTTAGAAAAGGCTCATAAATCTAAGAAAAGTGAAGAATTTAAAAAAGCTAAAAAAGAGATTTTAAATATTCAAACTAAAATTGCTCAGATAATTACTTAAGATGGGTTTTGAAGCATTACAAGGAAATTTAAAACATACTAAAGAGATAGTTAGAGAGATATATGTATTTACAAATCAATTAGAGCAAATAAAGAATTTAGAAACTGGAAGCAATCTTGCAGTAGAATCAAAAGAGAAAAAATTGTTAGAAAATACTATTAATTCTCTTACTAACCAGCTTAGAATTTTAAATAATTCAATCCCAGGATTAATTCAGAATATTGAATTTTATCAAAAATTAAGTTACAAGGAAGTTAAGCCCATAGCTAAACAAGCCCCAAGAAATAAACTAGTTGAAGTTAAGTATAACCCTGCACCTAATCAAGATGTTGCACTTACAATTGGGTCTTCAGAGAAAAAAGAATTTTTAGAAAATTTAAGCAATAGTAATCTTTCTATAATGCAGCTTAAAAAAAAATATGCTGTTAATAAAAGGTCTCCTGAATTTGGCAAGCCGAATGCCTATGCTAAAATCTCTAATCGTTTCTTTAGAAACTATTCAAATAAACTAATTTCAAAAGGTTATTTTGAAGTATTAAACAAAAATCTTAGAGCAATTAATTCTCCTTTTGTTCTAGGGACCTATGTTTCTATGATATTTTTTACAATGGTTATTGCATTTATTGCTGGTATTTTCTTATTTATATTACTCTTGTTTTTTAATCTTGGATTGACACTCCCATTCTTTAGTTTAGTTGAAGAACCTATTTTACTAAGATTTTCAAAAGTAATCTGGATAATTTTTATACTACCTATAGCTTCTGGTTTTTTAATTTACTTTTTCCCTTCAAGTGAATCCAAAAATCTAGGTTCAAAAATAGATCAAGAACTTCCTTTTGTTACTATTCATATGTCTGCAATAGCAACTTCAGGAGTTGAACCAATTAATATTTTTAAAATTATTTTAAAAAGTGAAGAATATAGGTATACAATTATTCAGTTTAGAAAACTTATGAATTTAATTAATTTTCATGGAAAAGACTTTGTAACTGCATTAAGAACAACTGCAAAATCTTGCCCATCTCCTAAATTAAGAACCTTGTTAGATGGTTTAGCAACTACTGCAACTTCTGGTGGAAGTTTACATCAGTTTCTTAGCAAACATGCAGAAACTTTATTGTTTGATTATAAATTAGAAAGAGAAAAATATACAAAAGCTTCTGAAACTTTTATGGATATTTATATTAGTATTGTAATTGCAGCCCCTATGATATTACTTATGTTATTTGTAATAATGGGAAGCACTGGATGGGGGTTTATGGGTCTTACTGTAAATATACTAAGTTTATTAATAATATTTGGAATTGCTATATTAAATATAGGATTCCTTATTTTCCTAAATTTAAAACAACCTGCTATGTAATAAAATGGTAAAAATAAAATTAATCTCTAGGTGGATTACAACCCACAAGTTCCATATAGTTGGGATTGTTTTAGCCCTGATTATTATTATAATCTCTTCAATATTACTTCTTGGAACAGATTTATACTATTTTATTTTAGGAATTGCATTTGTTATAGGGGGTCTTCCTTTTTTTATTGGACTTATAATGGAATCCCGCGGAATAAAAGAAAAAGATGAAAGATTTCTTGAGTTTTCTAGAAACCTAGTTGAAAGTGTTAAGGCAGGAACTCCAATTAGCAAGAGTATATTGAATATAAGGACAAAGGATTATGGACTTTTAAATCCCTATATTGATAAACTTGCAAATCAGATATCTATAGGGATATCTCTTAAAACAGCTCTTGGAACTTTTGCTAGAGATGTTAAAAGTAAAACAATAACAAGATCTGTTACAATTATTAGTGAATCTGAAAAAGCAGGAGGAAATATTGAAGATATTTTAGAATCAGTTGTAAAATCTGTTTCACAGGTTGAAAAATTAAAAAAAGAAAGAAGTGCTGCTATGTATAGCCTAGTTGTTCAAGGATATATTATATTTTTTATATTTATCATAATAATGTTAGTCATGCAATTTAAAGTATTGCCAATTGCAACAAGTTTAGGAGAGGGCATGGGAGATATTGGAACTTCAAGTTTTGCAGGAAGTCTTGGAAAAGTAGTGGGTGGTGGAGAGAGAGCTAGTGCTGACCAACTTTCACGCCCTTTTATTTGGCTTTTAATTGTTCAAGGATTTTTTGCAGGATTAGTTATTGGAAAATTAGCAGAAGGTAGAATTAAATCAGGATTAAAACATTCTTTTATATTATTAGTGTCTGCATTGTTAATAGACACTGGTGCAAAGGTCTTTTTTGGATAAATAAACTTTGGCATGAGATTTTAAAATGATAAAAAAATTAAATAAAGCTCAAGGTGGTGGAAGGT
>CAZGSA010000091.1:0-3912 GCA_964528215.1 Candidatus Woesearchaeota archaeon | reverse complement strand
GGGCTGTCACAAACCCACACTTTTAAGTGTGGGTGCCCCATTGTTTTTTTGATTTAGTTATTTGATTAATATAAACACAGGCATATAATTTAGTTATTTGATTCATATAATCTTAATAATAATAGCTAAAAAAGGTTTGAGCAAACTATTTACACATTTCTCTAAGAAGAAATTAACAAACTTTATATATCTAAAATCTATTTAATAATATGAAAAAGAATGTGTTTAATCCTTGGGAAGTTTCAGGAGATATTAATTATAATAAACTTGTAAAAGAGTTTGGTATATCTTATTTAAAAGACTTACCAGAGATATTTAATAAAAATGTTTTATTTAGAAGAAAGATTATCTTTGCCCATAGAGATATTCAAAGAATTTTAGAAGCTATAAAAAACAAGAAAAAGTTTGTAATGATGACTGGCTTAATGCCTACAGGTAAATTTCATCTAGGGCATGCTCTTCTTGCAAAACAATTTGTTTTTTATCAAGAATTAGGAGCTAGGATTTATATTGCTGTTGCAGACATAGAATCTTATCATGCAAGAGGGCAGAGTTTAGAAGAAAGCAGAAAAATAGCCATAGATGAATATATCACAAATTATATTGCTTTAGGGTTAAAACCTGAAAATTGCGAAATTTATTTTCAATCAGAAAGAAGTAAAAATCCAGAAAAATCAAATGCCTATTATCGCTTACAAAATATTCTTGCTAGATATGAAACTTTTAATGAGTTTAAGGCTGTTTATGGAGATATAACTCCTGGAAAAATGCTAGCTTCTTTATTGCAGGCATCTGATATGCTTCATCCCCAATTGCCTGAATTTGAAAACCCTTGTCCAGTTTTAGTTCCAGTTGGTATTGACCAAGACCCTCATTTAAGATTAACAAGAGATATTTCTAAAAGAATAAAAAATCCTAAATTTACTCAACTATCTTCAACTTATCATTTATATGCACCAGGATTAAAAAATGGAAAAATGTCTGCTTCAGATTCTAATTCTTTTATTGCTTTAACAGATGATTCTAAAACAGTTAAAAATAAGATTAATAAATATGCTTTTTCAGGTGGGCAATCAACTTTAGAAGAACATAAAAAGAAAGGTGGAAACCCAGATATTGATGTTAGTTTCCAATATTTAAAAATGTTTTTAGAAGAAGATGATAGCAAGCTCAAGGAGATATATAATAGTTATAAATCTGGAAAAATGTCAACAGGAGAGCTAAAAAAATATACTATTAATAAAATAAATAACTTTCTTAAAAAACATCAGGAAAAGCGAGAATCTGCTAAAAAACAAGTTGATAAGTTTCTTAAGTAAAAAGAGAAAGTTTCAATAAATCCTAAAACAATTAAGCTTGACATCTGAGTAGTTGAAGTATATAAGATATACAAAAGAGAATAGATTGGAAACTGAGAGTTAGTAATTTTTAATCAACAGAGATTCTGCAGATGAGTGATTAAATTTTAAGAGGATATAATCCTTATATCCTAATTTATATCCTAATTACTAAACAAACTCTTAAATTCTCAAGAAAAGAGAATAAATTAACATCTTATTTCGATTTCTTGTTCTCTTTTCAAATTCTGAATTAGTATGCCTACACACATTTCTCTTATTCTATTTTCTGTTTCAGAATGTGTCTTCATTTCAAGAACTTCTAAAAGTTTTTTTGCTTTTTCTATCTCTGACATTTTTACCTCCTTTTCTTTAGATATCAGTTTTCTCATTCTAAATTTACTCCTTTTTCCTCTAAAAGTTGCATTACAGCTCTATCAATAAAATTTCTCTTTGAAGGAAAATCAGACTGATTTTTCATATTTTTATTAATATATTTATCAATTTTTTCAACCAACCATTTGCTTGCCTTAACAGTTGTTTCCTGGCTAGTTACCATATTAATTCTTTTAATTACCTTAAACTATAAGTATACAAATCGTAACTATTTAAATGTTTTGATTTACAGATTTAGTAAAACCATTTAGTTATCTTAAAATTTTGAAAGATAAAATCTAACCAAAACTTAGTTTTTTTGAGGTTAATAAAAATTTATAGATGGGGAGTTTGGATTAAGAAGTTAGGATTAATCTAATTCTCTTAAAATAAGTTATTGAGATTTATAAAAAATATAGGAATTCGCCAAAGTTTGATTTACATTCTCTTGTAAATAAAGTCTTTAAATTATCTTACCTTTCAAACAATGTAGATTTTTAAACAAAACTCTTTTTTAAACAAAACATTTCTTTAAACAAAACTACCTATACTAAATTTTATAAACCTATTAGTTTTGTTTAATCTATGAAAATCCTATCCTTACATTGTGACTATATTAAGTTTAAACCTCTTAAAAAAGCATTAAGAGAACCAGAAGAATTAACAGAAGAAAGAAAAAAAGAGATTTTAGTTGAACAACCTCTTGTTATCATGACTGCAATTGAAAAACAAGATGAGTCAAATCCAGAAGCTGTTAACCAGCTAGTAAAAGAAATTATTGATATTGCAAAACAAGTTAATGCCGATAAAATTGTTCTATATCCCTATGCACATCTTTCAACCTCACTTTCAAAACCAGATTTTGCTCAAAAATCACTTGAACAAGCAGAAAAAGAACTAGAAAAAAAGAAATATAAAATTGTAAGAGCACCTTTTGGATATTACAAGGAATTTGAATTAAAATGCAAAGGACACCCACTTTCTGAACTAAGCAGAGAAATACATTTTTCAGGAGAACATCAAGGCGAGGGAGAAACAGGAGAAAGTGATTCTAAACAATTATTAAAAGAAATCTCAAAATCAAAATTAGATACTTCTAAACTAAAAGATAATGACCATAGAATTTTAGGTAAACAAATGGATTTATTTTCATTTTCAGAAACAGCTCCTGGAATGGTATTTTGGCACAATAGTGGCCTTATCATCTATAACGAGCTTATCAAATTCTGGAGAGAAGAACACAAAAAAGCAGGTTATCAGGAAATTAAAACCCCTCAGATTTTAGATAAAAAACTATGGCAAATCTCAGGACACTGGGATAAATACAAGGAAAATATTTTTTTAACAGATTATGAAAAAAGAACTTTTGCAATAAAACCAATGAACTGCCCAGGAGGAATATTAATCTATAAAAATTCTCCAAAATCTTACAAAGACTTGCCACTAAAAATAGGAGAATTAGGAGAAGTTCATAGACAAGAGCTTTCAGGAGTTTTAGCAGGTTTATTTAGAGTTATTCAGTTTACTCAGGATGATGCTCATATATATTGCACTGAAAAACAATTAGAAAAAGAATTAATAAAAATAATTGATTTAACTGATAAATTTTATAAAATATTTAATCTCTCCTATAGGGCTGAGTTATCTACTCGTCCTGAGAAAAGAATAGGAAGTGATGCAATCTGGGATAAGGCAGAATCAATATTAGAAAAAGTTTTAAAAAAGAAAAAAATAATGTTTAAGATTAATAAAGGAGATGGGGCTTTTTATGGGCCTAAGATTGATTTTCATGTTAAAGATTCTTTAAATAGAGAATGGCAGTGTGGAACTATTCAATTAGATTTTGCAATGCCTGAAAGATTTGACCTAAATTATAATGATGAAAAAGACAATAAAAAAAGACCTGTAATGATTCATAGAACAATCTATGGTTCTCTTGAAAGATTTATAGGAATTTTACTAGAGCATACAAAAGGACATCTTCCATTATGGCTTGCACCAATCCAGGCAAGAGTAATTAATTTTACAGACAGAAATAATAAAGCTTGTGAAAATTTATTAGAAGAATTAAAAAAAGAAGGAATAAGAACAGATATAGATTTAAAAACAGAACCTCTTGGTGGAAAAATCAAACAAGCAGAAATGGAAAAAATACCCCTAATTATTGTTATTGGAGATAAAGAAGAAAAAGAAGAACAAG
>CAZGSA010000090.1:0-3931 GCA_964528215.1 Candidatus Woesearchaeota archaeon | reverse complement strand
TAAAAAAATAAACAACAAACTTTCTGGAATAATTGAACTAGATCTAGAAGGATTTTTTAAAAGAGGAATATGGGTAACAAAAAGAACAGGAGAATTTGGAGCTAAAAAAAAGTATGCTTTGATTGATGAAAAAAACAAATTAAAAATCAGAGGTTTTGAAACTGTTAGACGTGACTGGTGTATTCTTGCACGTGAAACTCAAAACAAAGTCCTTCAATTGATATTAGAAGATGGCAATCATGAACATGCATTAGCCTATGTTAAAAAAATAATCAAGCAAATAAAAAATAGAGAGATTCCTTTACAACAGCTAATAATAAAAACTCAGTTAAAAAAACTAATTGAAGAATACAAGGCAATCAGCCCCCATGTAATAATTGCCAAAAAAATGAAAGAAAGACAAATGCCGGTCAAGATAGGGGCATTGATTGAATATTATATATCAGAAACAAAAGATAAAAAAGCACTTGTTAGAGAAAGAGCAAAGCTTCCTGATGAACCTGGAAAATATGATATTGGATATTATTTAAAAAATCAGATTCTGCCGGCAGTTGAAAACATATTTGAAGTTTTTAAAATAAATCTAATGGAAATTTTAGAAGGTAAAAGACAAACAAGGTTAGGAGATTTTTAAAAATAGAATTTCTTAAACTAAAAGAAACAAGGTTAAAGATATTATATGGATGAAAGACATTAAAATTCTTCTTTAATTCTAATTGCGGTTGGAGCTTCTCCTCCATGCCATGTGAATCTTGGTTTTATTCTAATGGGATAAAGTCTTTCAGAATTATCGTCAAGGATTAATGCAGAACCTTTTAAATCTGGAAGATTGTTCATTGATTTTTTAATTGATTCTGACAGATATGTCTGCATTATTTCATTTAATGCTTCTATATCTTTTTTATTAGTTAATTTATGGCTTAATACTATATCTGATTGGGTCATTACATCTCTATTAATTACTCCTGGTTGCTGAGTTGCTAAAACGAGGGATATTCCTGGCTGTCTGCCTTCTCTTAATAATTGCAATAGTGCATTTGTTGCAGGAGTTTTTTCATTTTGAGGGAGAAATTCGTGAGCCTCATCAATAAACATCCAAATCAGAGGCATTTCTCTTTTTTCTGGGTAGTGGTCTATTCCCTGCTGAATTGATTCTATCTCTTCTTTTTTTCTTGCCAACATTCTTTGTGTAAATAATTTTCTTGAGATTAATCCAATTATTAATGCCCTAACATTAAAGGTTGCTGTTGATGGATAAATAGAAATATCTAATATATTTGTTTTACCTGCTTGAACTAAATCACTTATTTTTGTTGCCTCTTCTTTTTTAGATGAAAAAATCTTCCATGATTTTGCAGCTTCAAATAAAGCTGCTGAGGATTTTTTTGTTTTTTCTTCAGAATCTTTTTCTTTGTCAATGAGTTCTAGGATATCATCAATGTCGAATTTATCTTTATTTTTTTCTATTAATTGAGAGATTACTTTTTGGATTAAGACAGATTCAGGGTCAATCATTTTTAAATTAAAAATAGATAACCAATCTTCAATATCAAGTTCAGATGTTGCAAGAGCAAATTTTTTATCAAAGGGTATATCTCTTTTTTCATATTCTTTAGAGTGTCCTGCAGGAACCCAAATATTTACTGGAAGATTTTTTGATTTTAATCCCCATTCTTCTAGGAGGGGAAGTTCTTTCTCATTTTTGTATTTCATTGTCCAAAAAATTCCCATTGTATCAAAGATTATTGGAGCAATGTTTTTTGATACCTCCTTCGGAAGATTAGAAATTTCTTCTGCTAAAACCCCGAGGGTATAGCTTTTTCCAGAACCTCTCTTACCACTTACTAAGATTACATGACTTCTAGCAATATCTAACCAGATTTTATTTGAAAGAGAAGTATAATTTCCCATTTGAACATAACCCTTTCCAATATAAATAAGTCCTTGATTTCCAAATTTCTTTTTATCTTCTTTGTTTCTTCCAATTATAATATCATATGGCATTTTTTTATTTTTTATTCTAATAATTTATTATTTAGATTTATAGATTCCTCTTCTTTTTATTGAGGATATTTTTTTTAGATTGTATATTTTTTGATTATTATTAATAAGAAAAACTTGTTTTTAATTGTTTTTGTTTAGAATTGATATTATTTTCAGATTACCGAAATGTTTTTAAAGGGTTTTTGATATAAATAAAAATGGAAGATTTAAAAGAACATAATTATCCCGAGGATACTAATTCTCAAAATCATGTTAATCTTGAGGAAAAAACTGAGACTAGGATTGATAATAATCCTGATAATAGGATTGAAAAAGTTAAAGCTAATCTTAAAAAAAATCCTTGGATTGTAGTTAGTCTTGTTTTAGCAATTGGATTTGTCGTATTATTAGTTTTGGTTCTTAGAGGGGGAGTTACTGGTAATGTTATTTCTGGAGAAGATGCAGGAGGAGCATTAGTTGAATATCTTAATGCAAGAACTGGTGGGGGAGTTGAATATGTTTCTTTTGAAGATTTGGGTAATATTTATCAAGTAAATGTTAAATATCAAGATCAGGAAATTCCTGTTTATGTAACAAAAGATGGAGATTATTTTGTTCAGGGTGCTGTTCCTATGACTGGAGATGTTATTTCTCCTATTGATTCTCAAACTCAAGAGCAAGCACCTGCAGATGTTCCTAAATCTGATAAACCAGTAGTAGAGTTATTTGTTATGACTGAATGTCCTTATGGGACTCAAGCTGAAAAAGGAATGATACCTGCATTTGAAGCTTTAGGAGATAAAATTGATGGAAATATTAAGTTTGTTCATTATTTTATGCATGGAGATAAAGAAGAAGCAGAGACTTATACTCAAATCTGTATAAGAGAAGAGCAATCAAGCAAATATATGGATTATCTAGTTTGTTATTTAGAAGATGGGGATAGTGCTAGATGTGTAACAGAAACTGGTATTGATAAAACTAAATTAGGTAGTTGTGTAACTAGCAGTGCTAAAGGTTATTATGCAGCTGATTCATCATTAAGTGAAGGTTATGGTGTTCAAGGAAGTCCTACACTTGTGATTAATGGTGTGCAGGCAAGTTCTGCAAGAGATTCTGCAAGTTATCTTTCAGTTATTTGTAATGCATTTAATAATGCACCTGCAGAATGTGAACAAGCATTAAGTTCTGCTGCACCAAGCCCTGGCTTTGGATATTCTGCTTCTGGAGGAAGCGATACTAATGCTCAGTGTTAGTTTTAATTGAAAATGAAAATTAAATTAAAAAATAGGAGAGAAAAATGAAAATTTCTGAATTAAAATCTGGGCAAGGAAATGTTAATGTTGATGGGATTATTAAAGAAATTGGAGAGGTAAGAACTTTTAATAAATTTGGAAGAGAGTTAAGTGTTGCTAACGCTGTTTTAGAAGATGATTCTGGAAGTATTAAATTAACTTTATGGAATGATGATGTTGCAAGATTTAAGGAAGGAGAAAAAATTAAGATTGTTAATGGTTATATTAATGAGTTTCAGGGAGAATCTCAGCTAACTTCTGGAAAATATGGGAGTATTGAGAAGATGGGTGAAGGAGAGAGTGTTCCTGCAGGAGAATCGTCTGTAGAGCCTGTATCTGAGCCTGTAAATGATTCTGAAGAAGAAGAGAAAACTCCCAAAGAAGAAGTTTTTTGATTAATTTATATTTCTTAATTTAGAACAAATTTATATTTAAAATATAGTGCTGATATCATATAAAACTTTAGATTATGCAGATTAAAAACTTAGATGATTATTCTAACTAAATAATAATAAGAGTTTATATTTATGTCAAGAATTGAAAACCACATCCTCAGAAATTGAAAATTTCTGATACGTTAAATTTTTACAAATTTAAGTCTTTAGGATGTGGTAGATTACTTGTCTTCAATTCCGAAAAAATCAAAGATTTTT
>CAZGSA010000089.1:0-3964 GCA_964528215.1 Candidatus Woesearchaeota archaeon | reverse complement strand
AAAAGGATTTTATGTTAGAGTGACTCGTGTAAAAGATTATTATGGGAACAATGAATATCAAATATGGACAAAAGAGAAATCCAGTACAGAATTTAAAAGAGTAAGCAGAAAGAACATGAGATGGATAAAAAATGCACAGGCTCAAGACAAATACCATAGGATGTGATAAATATGACTTTTAAAGATTGGAAAAAATCTACCAATGAAGATTACATTGCTCTTTGGGAACACAAGGATGGAAAAAGAGATATATTTCTATACAAAAGAGGAAATCCTGAGCAAGGTTATGTGTACGATGTTATCCTTGAAAAAAGAAAAAATGGATCGACAATTCAAAAAGAAATCTCTCATTCAAACAAGAATAAAGAATCGGCTATAAAAAAGGCAAGAGAATATATGAAAATATAAAATCATTTCTTCTATCCAGAAGGCAATGCTGGAGGTTGTGGAATAGAACTTCCACCTAATAAAGAACTGCCACCATCGCTTCCGCCAGTTAATAAGAAATAAGCTACTACTCCTATGACCACTAAGATGAGGATTATTAAAATCCATATCCATGCACTCATCCCTTTTTTTGATTTTATCATTTTAATTAAACACATGCTCCGTTTGAACAGGTAGTCCCATCAGGACAAAAATTTCCTTCATTCTGAACAACATTATCTAAACAATAATATTCTCTTAAATAATTTTCATAAAGATCTTCTTCACATACATCAGTCTTACTAACTTGTTCTCCTTGCCAATTCATTCCAACTGTAGTTCCTTTAACTCCGACTACCTTACCTCCGTCATCTTCACTACAATCTATTGGCACTTCAGGAGGAGGAGTTATTCCTCCACTTCCAGTTGGAGTTCCCAACCTGCAATCATTAGAAACTTTAATAACTAATCCTTGAGCAATATATTCCTCTGTTATTTTTTCAGACATTGAAAATTCAAACCACCTCTGACCTGCTGAACTCCAAAAATATGCTCTTTGAATATCACAATTTCCTGAGACTTCATTAACCGATTTATCAATAAATTCAGAGGTTATCCCAACAAAATTCCATCCATTATATATAGGTCTTTCTTCAATCTGATTTGGTAAATCAATTAGCCAGTATTCAACACCATTATACAACTTGTTAAAGTCTTCTCCAGTTTCTTTATTTGAATAAACCCAATAAGCAACTTGCAACATTTCATTATCATCTATTATTCCATTATCTTCTAATTGTTCTAAATCAGTTTCAGCATTAGGATATAATCTAACATATTTTTGTGTAGTTGGAATAAAAGCATAAATTGCTTTAATATCAGAACTCTCTAAACCTTGAATTTGATCAGGACTTATAAATCCATAAACTAAGTTCCATCCCTTATAAACTGCTACCCCTCCTTCACCAGCATAAGCAGAGACTAAGACTATCGCTCCAACTAAAAATACTAATGATAATGCAATCAATGATACGGTTTTCATAATTATATAGTACAAACTATACTTTAAAAAGCTAACTATCTACAAAATTTTTCCAGAAAACTATTTAACCCTCTTTCTCTTTTGCTGTTGATGGCACACTGTCCTAACTGTAATTATACTCTTGCACTTCTTGAGCGTCGTCGGAAATACAAGTGTGCAAAGTGTGGTAAGTTATTTCTCCAGAAAGATATTGATACTAAAGAATTTGTAGAATACAACAAACAGCGAAGGGCTGAAGAAAAGAAAAAGATTAGGGATGAGATCAGGAAAGCCTATGAAGAAAAGAATAAAGAGAAATTAAAGAAAAAGAGAAAAGATTGGGAGAAGGAAAACAAGGAGAAGCGAAGAGTATATTTGAGAAAATATTATTCAAAGCATCGGGATGAGATTTGTGAGAAAAGAAGGAAGCAACATTCTGAAAATAAGGATGAGATAAATCAGCGTCGCAGAGATAAAAGTGGGAAAGAGAAAATTATTGAAAATCAAAAACGAAATGCTCGGAGACATGCAAATATCGAGGCGACAAGGCTTAATTCAAGGATTTGGTATTGGAGACAACAGCAGAAAGCTCTTGCACTGACCTTTGTTGAATTTGGGCATTTCAAGCCTTCTGGAGGCAATTTACGCTCTGAGTTTCCCACTATGGCACTTTCCTAACAACTGATTAATTAGTAACCTTAATAAACCCATAAAATTAAGATATTTTATGCGCTGGTAGTATAGTGGTTAGTATAATTGGCTTCCAAATAGATCATAATGGTCTTCTATGAAGACACCAATTGGCCCGGGTTCAACTCCCGGCCGGCGCATTTTATCTTTAATCCTATTTCTTAATCAATGTAAATCTTTTTAAACCTAGAAAAAGGTTTATTTTTATTGAAATACTAATATCAATCACACAAAAGAAAAAATAAAAAGCAAAATGTCTGAACAACAAGAACACACAGAACACAGGGAAGAACTAATTCATCACGAAAAAGTAAAATTCTCAAAAAAAATAGTTAAAAGTTATAATAAAAACTATAAATTACTTTTAGCAATCCCAACAATCCTTCTTATTTTATCTTTGATTTATTTAGGAATTTTTTTATCTAGGGAAGGAGACTTTTTTAAAAAAGATGTTTCTCTAACAGGAGGGACATCAATAACAATTTTTAGTGAAGATATTGATGTTAATGAATTAAAAGCACATTTATCTGAAACATTTACTGATTTTTCAGTCAGGGAATTATCTGATTTTAGAACAGGACAACAAAAAGCAGTTATTATTGAATCTCCAATTCAATCCTCTGACTTGCGCCCAGATTTGGAAAATTTTTTAGGTTATGAATTAGATGAAAATAATTCTAGTATTGAATCAACCGGGTCAAGTTTAGGAGAAGCTTTTTATAATCAATTAAGACTAGCATTAATTCTGTGCTTTATTTTTATGGCAATTATAGTTTTTCTTATTTTTAGAACTCCAATTCCAAGCCTTGCAGTAGTTATATCTGCTTTTGCAGATATTGTTATGACTCTTGCTGTTGTCAATTTATTAGGGATGAAAATGTCAGCAGCAGGGATAACAGCCATATTAATGTTGATTGGTTATTCTGTAGATACAGATATTATGCTTACAACTCGTTTATTAAAAAGAAAAGAAAATATAAACAGAAAAAGCTGGGAAGCATTTAAAACAGGAGTAACAATGACTTTTACCTCTATAATTGCCTTAGCAGTTGCATTATTTATAACTCAATCATTTTCAGAAATATTACAGCAAATATTCACAATCCTATTAATCGGACTTGGTTTTGATTTGTTAAATACATGGATTACAAATGTCTCAATCTTAAGGTGGTATTTAGAGAAAAAAGGGGGCCCACACTAAAATGGCAATAAAATTAGACTGGAAAATATGGCTTTTAATCTTTTTTATATTAGGTTCATTATTGGCAATTTTTCCTTTAAATTTTTCAAAAGGTATAGAGGTAGCCACCATTGAATCAAATTCTTCAATTTATGAACAAGGTTTAAGACAAGGAGATATTATTCTTTCAATAGACCAGCAACCTGTAAAGACTTTAGAAGAATATGGAAATATAATGGGGTCTAAATTACCTTCTAAGGAAAAACAAAAATTAACAATAACAACAAAAACTAATCAATTTATTATCTTTACAAA
This sequence comes from Candidatus Woesearchaeota archaeon, assembly GCA_964528215.1. Classification (GTDB taxonomy): domain Archaea; phylum Nanobdellota; class Nanobdellia; order Pacearchaeales; family GW2011-AR1; genus ARS1285. The sequence continues at coordinate 332 of CAZGSA010000089.1, read as the reverse complement.
TTCAACTCCAGAAATTTCTGTAAAAGAAATAGAAAGGTCTAGAATTAAGACAGGATTAGATTTATCAGGGGGATCCAGAGCATTAGTTGATGCAGAAGAAAAAGATTTAACAAAAAATGAGCTAGAGGACCTAATTGCAGTAACAGAAGAAAGATTAAATGTTTATGGATTAAAAGATATTCAAATACGCCCTGTTTCTGATTTATCTGGAAAAAATTATATGTTAATTGAAATCGCAGGTTCATCTCCAAAAGAATTAGAAGAATTAATTGCAAAACAAGGAAAGTTTGAAGCAAGAATTGGAAATGAAACTGTTTTTGTTGGAGGAGATA
>CAZGSA010000088.1:0-4009 GCA_964528215.1 Candidatus Woesearchaeota archaeon | reverse complement strand
GAACAAAAGTTCCACTATACTAGAACATAGTAATCTTGAAGCAAAAACCATTTAAGCGTCATGTGGCTAAAACATAAGAAAAAAACACAACGATACAAATGCCGACGTCGCATAATGGTATTGCACATGGTTGCTAACCATGCTCCTTCGGGAGTCGCAGGTTCGATTCCTGCCGTCGGCGTTGTGTTTTTTTACTTCTAATTGATATTATTTACTCTCTAACACTATTTTACTCAAAACTAGCTATTTATTTCAAAATGTTTGATAAATACAATTAACTAAAATTTCATAATATAGAAGATATTTCTTACAAAACCACCTTATCATTTATCAAATACTCTTTTTTGATAATGTGATAATTGACAATCATTTTTTACTTATCAATTTATCATATCATACACACCTTTAGTGTATGATAATTGATAAGTAATGATTTGATAGTAATGATAGTGATATTATTTTCAAAAATATGTAGAAAACTATTGTGTTAATTAAAATACATCACTACACAGTCCTTTATGGTTAAATTTGAGTGTGTTTTGAACTACTTTAAACATAATCATACCTTAAGTATTAATGATGTTCCATCCTCATAAACATCACCACCAATAATCTTACTACCCAACCTCAACCCAACTCTCATAACCTCATCTACTGTTTTGTCTATCTCCTTCTCACTACTTCTTTCTCCTTTATTTGTTTTAACTTTAATCTCTACAATCATTTTAATAAAAATAGATTATTATTAATAAACTTAGTCAGTTTCTTCATTAACCACTTCCTCTTGTTTTTGTAATTCTTCTTGATGTTTTTTTAACATATGTTCTTTTATCACATTTGATTTAGAATATTTATTAACATAAGTTAATACTAACCACCTAATTGCTGCACTAAATCTTAATCTATCATTACAACAATAATTACTAATCCTCTCATCACTTAATATTAGAGATTTGAATTCTTCCATTATTACTAAAAAATTCTCATTATAGATTATATGCTCAAAGTAATGTCCTTGTTTCATTTTTATTTATTTGAATCCAAACAATAGAATTTAAAGGTTGCTCCGATGACTATATTATATGTTAAATACATATGTATAACGATATAAAAAAGCCCTATTTCAAATACATATATAGACGTTTACTTAATTTAGGAATAGAATTATCAATACTCTCTCACATCTATTTTTATAAATTAATTTAAAGATTATTTTATAAGAAAGTTATTATAAAGAAATTAGATGTTTTGAGTGGGATGTATTATTTTATAATCCTGCACCATGTTTTTGTTTAACTTTCTTCATTATAAATTCTCTAATCTTTTCAGCACCAGTTATATCTATTGCAGGTAAGTGACCTTCACTTCTGTAAATTCTATGTCTTCTCCTAAAGAATATAAACCTAACCAAAAAAACTAAAAACTTCTTATTCTAATTAACTTTATAAATAAAGAAAAATCTCTTAAAAGATGTTAGATAGATTATCTTCTGCTTTAAAAAAAGGATTTGACAAAATAGCTGGAGCTGTATTTGTTGATAAAAAGACAATTGAATTAATTGTAAAAGATTTGCAAAGAGCCTTAATTCAAGCAGATGTAAATGTAAAATTAGTAAAAGAATTAGGAAACAAGATAAAAAAAGAAGCAGAAAATGAAAAAATAAAAAATATTGAAAAAAAAGAACACTTAACAAAACTGCTCCATGATGAACTAACTCTTCTTCTTGGAGGAAAAAAGCAGGAATTAAAATTAGAAAAGAAAAAGCAAACAAAGATAATGCTTGTGGGGCTCTATGGTGCAGGAAAAACAACAACAACCTCAAAACTTGCTGCATATTATGCAAAAAGAGGATTTAAAACTGCAATGGTAGGATTAGATGTTCATCGTCCAGCAGCAGCAGATCAATTAGAGCAATTAGGAAAACAAATAAAAATCCCGGTTTTTACAAACAAAGATAAAAAAAATGCACTAGATATCTATAACCAATATGAAGAACAGTTAAAAGAGTATGATTTAGTTATTATTGACACCGCAGGTCGTCATTCCCTAGATACAGGATTAGTAGAAGAAATAAAAGAACTAACAAACCAGATTAAACCAGATTATAAGTTTTTGACAATTACAGCAGATATAGGGCAATCAGCTAAAAGTCAGGCAGAAGAATTTCAAAAAGCATGTAATATTAATGGAGTTATAATAACTAGAATGGATTCAACTGCAAAGGCAGGGGGTGCACTTACAGCATGTAATGAAACAAATGCTCCTGTTTTTTTCATAGGAACTGGTGAAAAAACAAATGATTTTGAAACATTTAATCCAGAATCCTTTATATCCAGACTTTTAGGATTAGGAGATTTAGAAGGTTTATTAGAAAGAGTACAATCAGCAGTTGATGAAAAATCTCAAAAAAAATTAAAACAAAAATTAAAACAAGGAAACTTAGACCTACGAGACCTTCAAACCCAATTAAAACAAATGCAAGGAATGGGTAGTTTATCAAAAATAGCTTCTATGATTCCTGGATTAGGAAATGCAAAAATCCCAGAAAATCTACTAGGAACTCAAGAAGATAAATTAAAAAAATGGCAACATGCAATAGATTCAATGACAGAAGAAGAAATTAAAAATCCAGAATTGCTTGAAAAACAAACCTCAAGACTAAGCAGGATTGCAAAAGGTTCTGGAACAACAACTTCAGATATAAGACAATTAATCAAACAATACAAACTTTTAAAAGATTTGACTCAGGGAGGAGATTTAACAAATATAGACCCTAGTCAGGGACTTTCTCAAAAACAAATGCAAAAACTTGCTAAAAAATTTGGAAAAAGAATGAAGATTTGATTATCACACCTCAAAACAAATTAATAAATTAATCATTAACTTATCTTCAACTTACAACAAGTAACATACATTTTCCAATGATCACTAGCACCCCAATTATTAGTATAAGATCTAAACTTTACAGCAACCCTCTCAACTCCACAATCTACACTATCCCAACTTCCAGAACTAGATAATATATCTTCTGTACAATCACTAGTATCAACACTTATTAAACCACCACCATTACTCAAATCTCCATCAGTTATTGCATTTTGCAGACTTTTTGTAACTCCCCCACCAACATCAACTAATATTTCATCACTTGAATGCCCTATAACACTAGGGTCTCTACCAATAAAATCACTATTAAATGCTATAATAAAACTAAAACCCATTAAAAACACCATTAAAGCACTAATCAAAAACAAATGTTTTTTCTCAATATTAATATTTATACTCACCATCTTTTAAATTAAAAATTTATAAATAAGCAAAACATTATCTATTTAAATAACTTTTGGTATATCTAAAATTAAGATGAACCCTCAAATAATCCAACAAGGAGCAGAAGCAATCATTACACTCAATAATCAAGACCAAATACAAAAAAATAGAATTAAAAAATCCTACAGATTTCCAATCCTAGATTCAAAAATAAGAAAATCAAGGACAAAATCAGAATCAAAGATAATAAACAAACTTCAAAACATAATTCCAGTTCCAAAAATAATAGAAACAGATGACAAAGAAAAAATAACTATGGAATTTATCGACGGTAAAAAACTTTCTGAACATCTTGAACAACTAGGCTGGAAACAAATATGCAAACAAATTGCAGACAACATAACAAAGATGCACAATCAAAATATTGTCCATGGAGATTTAACAACAAGTAATATGATTTATGTAGAAGATATCAACAGCAAAAATAGTAACAAAACAAATGAAAAACAAGTCCATTTTATAGATTTTGGATTAGGATTTCACTCTTATAAAATAGAAGATAAAGCAGTAGACCTTCATCTCCTCAAACAAGCACTAGAAGCAAAACATTATAAGATTGCAGAGGAGGCAATAAAAATCATTCTAGCTAATTACAAAGCAAAACAATATAAATTAATCCTTGAAAGAATTAACACTATTGAAAAAAGGGGAAGATATAGGGGGCATTGATTAAAAAATA
>CAZGSA010000087.1:0-4042 GCA_964528215.1 Candidatus Woesearchaeota archaeon | reverse complement strand
CTATCATTTTTTCTTTCTAAGAAATGAGCAACAAGACCCTCCCTTATTTGTTGCGCAAGAATATAACTTTGCCGCAGGACAAAGACCAATAGCAGAGATGGTTTTCAAAATAGCAAACATCCCAACCAAAATCCAACCTACAAATTCATTTCCAAAATATAAGACTAATAGACATACCACACTTAATGTAGAACACAAACTGTGAGCAAATCTCATAGAACTAACACTTAAGAATTCATCCCCTGATTTAAAAAATCTCCCAATTGTGTTAGAATATAATAATATTAGTGGAGCCCATTTTACTGTAAACAATGCAGAGAGAATCATTAAAAAGAAAACCACAAACAAGAGCCATTTTATTTTCAAAATAAAAGTTGCCCAAACCAATAGAGCTATAGCATATCTACAAAAATTAAAAGAGGCTTTTGGAACTTTAACAAACTGCTCTTTTTCTTTTTTATCCAATTTTTCCAATTTTAACATCGTCATTACAATTCTTTTTCTATCAACACATAAATCTTTGAAAGATTTACAATACATTTTTTTAGATATTCTTTCCTTATCACTCATCTTATTATTTTTGGGAAAAACATTCCAACTTTTTGTTTATATTTTGAATAATCTTCAAATTGTTTTGAAAGCAATTTCTCTTCCTGTTTTGCCCTATAATACATAAACGGAATAAAAATAAGTGTTGTTAATAAAAATGCTGACCAATTTAAATAAACTAATGAACCACCATAAAACATCCAAATCAAAGAAGCATAAAGTGGATGCCTAACAAAACCATAAATGCCACTAGTCACAAGAGTGTGGTCTTCATAAATTTTTATTTGATTAGCCCAATTTTTCCCCAATTTTAACCTTCCCTTTACATTCACAACTGTTCCAATCACAATTAATATTAATCCCATAATAATTGTTAAAACCCTTAAATTAATATTATTAATTTGTATTAATCCTACATTAAATTTAATTAAAAAATAATAAAGAAAAAAGAAAAGAAACATTGTTCCTGTTTCTACTATGCTTTTCTTCTTATGTTTTGCTTTATGTTTTTTACTTCCTTCAACAAAATTAATAAATATAAATGTAATAATTGTCAGTACACAAATTATGATAACTATTAAAGAACCTAATTGCAAGATCCCCAATGGATTACTAATCTTTTGATTTATTATCTCTACCATACTCATTTTCTATGAACCATATTATATGATGAAAAAGGTATCTTCTTCATATCCGGAGTTATGATATGAACACACTCTTTCTTCATTGATTTAATATCAAAATTGTGAGCATCAATAAAAGATGTTACACTTATTCTAAAAGTATTATTGTTTATATGTTTTATTTTTTTATCCTTAGATTTAAATATAAACTCTTTTGGAATAATCTTTCTAACATCATTAAGAAAACTAAAACAATCACAGCCACAACAAGAATTTTGATTTTTTTTAACTTTATTAATAATCTCATCTGCATCAAAGTTAAATGTATTATCTATAAATGAGATATATTTTTTAATGTTAAGACTTCTAGCAAGAGAAATAAACTCCTTACCAGAACGATACATATAATTTATTGCTACTCTATCCACATTACATGGGAGAGGAACAAAATCACTTTGCAATATCCTCTTACTAGTTTGTTCCTCAATTCTTTTAAGAACTCCGGTAATAGTTATTCTATCTTTAATATCATGTTTTTTTAATCTTCCTGAAAAAGAAATAGGTTGAAAATTTATCCCCCTTATGTATTCATTACTTAAGCCAAAGTCAATTATCTTTCCAATTTCATTATCATTAATCCCTTTTTCAATTGTTGTTACTAAGGTTATTGGGATTTCGTATTTAGATAAATTCTGTATGGCTCTTTCTTTAATTTTTGTTAAGTCCTTTCCCCTCAAATGTTTATGAGTTTTTTCATCAAAACCATCAAATTGCAAGTATATCTCAAATTGTCCTTTAAAATTACTTAATTCTTTTACAAATTCTTCGTCTTCTGCAATTCTTAAACCATTAGTATTCAACATAACATACTTAAATTTTTTTGACCTAGCTAATTTGATTATATCAATAATTTTTGGGTGAGTAGTTGGCTCCCCCCCGCTAATTTGTAATATCTCTGCATTATTATTTTCTGAATCTTGATAGAAATCCATCATCTTTTCAATTTTTTCTAAATCTAATGGATTGTCTTTTCCAGATTTAGCATAACAGACCGGACAATTTAAATCACATTTACTTGTAACTTCTATTAACCCTATACAAGTATGTTGGTCGTGTTCAGGACATAATCCGCAATCAAATGGGCAATTAAGCTTAACTTTCGTTTGAGTTTTAGAAATTGTTCCAGGTTTAGTGTATTCGTTTCTTTTTAAGAAATATTGCGCATCTTCTTCAAGTAATTCTATTTGTTCCCCATGTTCTTTACAATATTTTAACAAGAATATAGAATTATTTTTCATAATTATTTTGGCATCAACCCTTTTCATACACCCTGGACACATACTTATTGTGGATTCTAATAAAACATAATCTCTGTTTGCCATAAAAGAAAAGAGTAATTAATACTTATAAACGCTACCTTAAAATCTTAAAAAAATAACTAATCCCCAATAACCCCCTCCAACTTCTCTTTATGTTCTTCAATATCTTTCTTAGCATCTGCAAAGATTTCATCTTGTTCTTCTTTGATTGTCTTAGGCTTGTCTTTTTTTATTGGTTTCATTTTCATCTTAATAATTCTCAGTTACATTTAATTTCTGCATCTTCTTCATATATTCTTCAAACTTTCTTCTTCAATAAAATGCATCTTAGCAGGAATAATAAAACAAAAAGGTGCACTGACTTTTTTCTTTTTTAAATCTTTGATTTTTCCATAAAAAATCTTGCTTTTATCACTTCCCATATTACTGCAAACAACTAGCTTATCCAACAATAATTTATTGTTCTTACCATCCTTCTTGTTTTTACAAGCAATCTCAAGTTCTTCTAAAGCATCTTTAAATTTTAATTCAATATCAATTAAAATTAGACTATGAGAATTAATCTTATTATTTTCTTCAACATATTCTAAAAATGAATCTGGAGTAAAATGTTTTTGAATATCCCATTTAGGCATACTACTTATCTTTCCAAATTTATAAAGCTCTAATCCTGTTTCAGCAATTGCATCAAAAATACTTGCATTGTAAATTATTTTAGTCTTAATTTTTGCTTTTTTACAACTCATTAAAAGAGAGATATGAGTTGTTGCAAATAAAGGGCTTCCATAAATCAACAGAGCAATATTTTCTCTCTTAGCTTTTTTAACAATTTCATCACTTTCAACCTGCTCTCTACCTACCCCTATAATTTTTTTACCAATAACTTTTTCTAAATCTGAAATAGAATAAGGAAATTCAACAGTATAATTTTCTAAATAAACAATATCACATTTAGAAACAGCATCTAAACCTTCATTACTAATTCCCCTAATATTTAACCCTAATCCGATTATATATAACATGGGATAATAAAATTAACTTAGTTTTTATAATATTCGCTTAATCAAAATTTAATAATAAAATATCTTCTAAATGATTCTAGAAAATTTAAGGGTTAGTTAAAGAAGAATTTAACCATTATCTTCTTAAATTCTGAGAACATAATATGAAAATTTATATTTTAATGGAAATAGGATTTTCTGAACATAATATTATTAATAAATAAAAGTCCCAAAGACAATTATTGCAGTCATTAAAATCCAGATAAGATTTGTAACAATAATTGGTTTTTCCTTATGCATTATCCCATAAACTAACCAGAAAAAAGCACCAATCAAAAAAGCACTCCAGGTAATTCCTGAAACTCCTGAAGCATTTTTATCTATAAATATTTTAAAAATCTGAGGAATAGCAATAAGAGGTCCTGCAACAGCAACAATATAGATTATGCTATCCATTAATCTCTTCCATTTATTTGGATGAGGATATTCCTCATATTTTTTATAAATATTTCTAAGATATCTACTGCCTTTAGGCAGTAGCGTAATGTAT
>CAZGSA010000086.1:0-4099 GCA_964528215.1 Candidatus Woesearchaeota archaeon | reverse complement strand
ATTGCAGAACATTCTATATGCCATCCTGGAAAACCAATTCCCCAAGGTGAATTCCATTCTTGCTGTCTTTTTCCAGGTTCTGAAGAAAATTTCCACAAAGCAAAATCTGTTTTGTTTTTTTTATCTCCAAAACAAACCCTTTTACCTGCTTTAAGACCTTTCTTTTTTAATTTTGCTAATTTTCCATAATCTTTAAATTTTTCAGTATCAAAATAAATCCCATCACTTGTTTTGTAAGTATAACCTTTTGCCTCTAATATCTTAATTAACTCAATTTGTTCTTTAATATGCTCAGTTGCTTTACACCAAATATCTGGTTCAATTATATTAAGTTTTTTTAAGTCCTGTTTAAAGATTTTAAAATAATAATCTGCAATATCTTCTGCTTTCTTCCCTTCTTTTAAAGCTGCTTTTTCTATCTTATCTTCGCCTTCATCTGCATCTGATGTTAAATGCCCAACATCAGTAATATTCATTACATGCTTAACATTATAATCATTATATTTCAAGACTCGTTTTAAAATATCTGAAAAAATATAACTTCTAAAATTTCCAATATGCTGATACCAGTAAACAGTGGGCCCACAACTATAGATTCCAACATCTAATTTTTTTAAAGGTTTGAATACTTGTTTTTTTCTTGTTAATGTATTATAAAATTTTAACATTTTTATTGTGGTTTTATTTATTAATATTGAGATTATAATAATAAAATACATTAGTTAGGATTTAACTTAGATTATTTTATTGATACATATTTATTAAAAAATAAGAATATAAAAACATATGGATTTTTATTTCTTTTAAAATATTATATACTAAAAAACTTTAAGTTATGGGTGTGAAATTCTTAAAGAACTATTATGCATAGCTTAAGAATAAAAAGAAATAATTAATTTAATCTAGAGGATGTTAATAAGTTAAAAAAACAACTTAAGAACAACCCTAACACATAGTTGTCTTAAAAAATCCAACAGGGACAATGTTAATATAAGAAGTATGTGTGTTTTTACTAGAAGGGTCATTATTTTTAATTGCATCCATTGTTATTTTTAAAGTAGTAGTAGGGGCGTCCCTGGGTATATCTAATAAAAGTACTGTTTCTGTTTTTCCTTCTCCACCAGGACTTACAGAACCTGTCCAATCCCTATCCAAAATCCATGATTTAATTTCAGAATCAGAAGCTCCTTTTAATCTTCTAACATCTGTAACACTTAATTTATAGGTTGCAGAATCTTCTGTTTTAAGTATGCATATAACTTTTCTTCTTCCACCACTTCCTAAATTAACTTCTTGATTATCTTCTCCAAGGCACTTAACTCCATACTGGTCTCCTGCAAAAAGACCTCTAATTTCATCCTGAATACCTCCACTTAAATCTTCAGTCATTATTATTCCTGCACACATAATACTTCTTACTAGAATTATTCCAAAAACCAACATTATTATTCCAAGAACTAAGACTACAATTGTTCCAATAGAAAGTTCTAATGCAGCCTTTTTATTTTTCACCATCTTTTATGATTAATCATATGAAATTATACTTATAAATGTTTTGAAAATTATGGGGAAGGTGAGAATCGAACTCACGACACCTACGTCTTCAGCGTAGAGCTCTCCCACTGAGCTACTCCCCCACTATAGAATATGAATATAAAAAGCATATTTAAAGTTAATTATTAATGATATTTAATAAATAACCAACATTTATGAAATAATATTGTCCAGAAGTTTCACCTTAATAATTCTCAAAAAGAATTTGGTTAGCTATGCTTCCAACCCCTATATAAATAAAGCTATTCTTCAAGAAAAAAGATGTGAGTGAGGAATAGGCCACCTTTTGTCAAACTTTGTTTCATTAGTTTATTAATGACAAACAATTTGTGTCAACATTCGACTAAGCGACATTATGTCTTGCATCAACCAAGGCACTCGTTTCATCAAATCCCTGTTTTCTTAGCTTCCTTCAAAGTTCATGGCTCAAACAAGGCTGTGGCGTTTCTGTAGTGGAGCTTTACCTCACGATAAACCACTTTCGTGGATAGTTTTGTCTTAAACTATTGTTTAAGGATGGGCAGACCTTCCTCAGAAATAAGTGTTCATATATTTAACACTTGCTAATTTAATAGCTTATTCCCGTAAGTTGACTACCTCACTCACATAAATAGAACAAGATAGACGTTTTTAAAGTTTTCTATAATCTTTGTTTAATTAGTTTTTAAATCATATTATTTAAAAACAAATATTTAATTATTTGTCAAGCATTTAACTCTTTTCTTATTTTTAATAAATTTATTTTTTGAACCTTTAAACTTAAAATGATAAGAAAAACTATCTAAGTTCTTTAAGATGTTTTCTTCTTCTTATTATAGCCCTTGTTAGTTTTGGACCTATAATCTCATGAGAAAATTTCTTTTTTAAAATATTGATATTTTCATTTGCCCAAGCCTTCTTAACCCTATCTTTTTCAATAACATAAATCATATTATTAATAGATTTAGGAGTGACTTTAAATTTATCTAAAATAACTGCTTTAAACTTTTGTCTAGCTAAATCTTTTTTAAATACAGGATAAGTATATATTGCAGGTATTAATCCTGCAGCTAAAACTTCTAAGAGATTATTTCCAAAACCTTCAATTTCACTAAAATAAGTTGAAATACCTCCTAATCTAGCAACAATTAATGGAACTTCTTCAAAAGTAATCCCTGCCTTAGGATAATCTTCAGTAAAAATAAGAAAAAATTTATTAGTCTTATATTTTTTTGAGAGCTCTCTATTGAGTTTAATAAGCTTTTTTTTATAATTTCCAGATTCATCTCCTGAATGCCCAGAAACAAGAAAAATCATAGACTTTCTCATTTTTTTCTTTTTTAACTTTGAAAAAAGTTCATGGCAATATTCTAGAGCAAAATCAATTCTTTTTCTAGGAACAACCCTTGTATGCTGAAGGCAAAATTGAACATCTTTTAATGAAATCCTATTTTTCTTTAATAGGATATTTATTCCAAAATCATCTAAAAACTTTTCAGTTCTTGCAGTAAACTCTTCTTTATCTAAATCATCAAAAGTATTAATAAAAGTAGTAGCAGTATTATAAACAACAGAATGATTATGCAATAATTTTTCATAAAAACCAGGATTTCTTTGATTAAGTTCTAAAAGATATTTTTGTGCAGTATCGAATTGCAATCTATTAATAAAAATTATATATTCTACATATTTTCCAGGAACTCCTTCAAAAAGATAATTTCTAATATCTCTAGAAGGTTTAGCATACCTATCTCTTTCTAAATGAGAATCATGCCACCATAGTATATATTTTGGAGTCTTTTTTCCAGCTTCAATCTCATCTCTGTAATATCTTGATATTGCAATTGAACTTACAAAATTTACAGGATGTGAAGCATTGTGGACAATAAGAACATCAATTTTTTTATCAAGGATAAATTGTTTAATTTCTCTTTTTGCCTCCCAAATTGCCATTTCTATTTTTTCACTTAATGCTCCCCCAAAACCTTTTTCAAAATGTTTGTTTAATAGTAAATTTGGTTTATACTTGTGCCATAGGAATTTAGTCTGTCTAATATAAGGAGAAGCAGTTTTAGATTTTCCAACTAGATAATAGATATTAGATTTTGGAATCCCTATCTGATTTACCATAACAGATTCAACTTGTTTCATTACAATAGAAACCCCATCTGTAAAACCAACCTGAGAATGAATAATTCCAAAATTTAATTTAGGTATGTCTTTTTTTCTAAAACTAATAACTTTTCTAAGATTTTTATTAGGCTGAACTATATTTTTATTTTTCACCATCTTTTTATCTGTTTTATTGAATTCATCTTGATTAATAAGTTTTTTGTTTAATTTGAAAACGTAATTCTTAAAGTTTAAAAAGGTATTTAAGAATTTAAACTAGTTGGAAGTCTAAATTAATAGAAATCCACATCCATTAGGAAGTAGTATTAATATTCTTTAAAACTAAAAGTTATATAATTTTCTTTTATAGAATAATTTCAAAATACAGGTAGAAAAGTCTTGTTCTAATTTAATCAGAAACTTGGTAAGATAAATTGAGGCTTTTAGTAGTTGC
>CAZGSA010000085.1:0-4214 GCA_964528215.1 Candidatus Woesearchaeota archaeon | reverse complement strand
CACAGGCCTTATTCCTCCTTGCTCACTTCCTTGAATTGGCTCGAGATTTGCTAGGAAGATGTCTCCCTTACTTATTTCCATTTTCATTCCATTCCCATTCATCAAGATTTTCAATAGCTTCAAATTCTTTTGTTATTTTGAGATTTTCTTTTGCCATAACTTTACACCCTTCAATTAATAATTCTTCTTGATTTCTCTGACATTTTTGAGCAATTTCCATTAAATTAAGAATAATCTGTTCATAGGTCTCTTTATTTAATCTAAGTTTATCTAATTCACTTTTTACACTTTCATTTAATTGAATTGTTGTTACCATATAACTATAGGGCCACTATAGTTTATAAATTTTTCTAAAACTAGCCTTGGTGAAACCATCCAATTATCTCAAAATTTTGGAAGATAAAATTTAACCAAAACTTATTTTTGCCTATGTTAATAAAAATTTATAGGTGCAGGGAAGGATTAAGAAGTTAGGATTAGTCTAATCCTCTTGCAATAAGTTATTGAGATTTATAAAGAATATAGGAATTCACCAAAGCTCTAAAACTTTTATATCAAGAATTGAAATTCACAATATAGACATATCAATAACTCTCTAACTTTAATAAGATTTAAAAATAAGTTGTTTAGATATTTTTTTAAAAGGAGTATTAATACTCTATAAATTTTAAGCTATGCAGATGAGATGCTTGGAGTGTTTTATCCTAACATATATTAGGTTATTAGTATAGGGATAATCTACTTCTCAACATCATAACCACTTTGAACCCAATAGCCATAACTCCCTCTTAATCTATTGACATTAACAAATCCAGCATCACTTAGCTTCTGGGCAGCTGTTTTTGAATCTCCTTCAAATCTTGAATAAATTAAATATGTTTTTACTTTATCTAATTTATTTATCTGAGAATCAAATTTTCCATCTGATAGGGGATAGTTAATAGCTCTAGGAATATGTCCACTATTATATTTAGAAGATGTAGAAACATCAATTATTATCAAATTATTATAAACATTATCTAGAATTAATTTTTGAGCTTCAACAGGCCATACATCTGAATATGGAAAAAGCTCAACAATTTCTTCTTCTGGTTCTTTAAAATCTGTTTCTTCAAGATTCTCCTGAGTTTGAGGTTTTAATCCTAGACCCTCACTATTTAAATTTCCATTATCCTCATTAATATCTTCTCTTAGGTTTATCCCAAGAAAAAATAACCCTGCAATAGCTATTACACAAACTATGATTGCAACAGAGATTACTAATGTTTTCATAACTAAACAAGGAAAAAGGGTTATTTAAATTTATTTGATTAAATATAAATTATCTAAGAAAGAATATAAATATCTCATAATCTAATTTCTTGTAAACTTCGCATATTATAAGTTTTAGGGTCAAAGAATTAAAAAATTGTTCTACATAGCCTAAGAAAACAATAAAATATAAAGTAATCTATATCACTATCTAGATATTATCATTCTCTATAAAATATAATTTTTAAAAAAATAAAAAAAAATTCATCATCAAAAAAGTTAAAAAAAAAAATAAAAAAAAGAATTAATAATAACTTGTTTCTCCGAATTCTTCAGGTTCTTCTGGTCTTCTTGTCAAAAGTACTATTAACACTATCAAAAGTACTACAAATATAATAACTAAGATAACAGTTAAAATTAAAATTGCATTTGCTGTCTGTCCTGTTTCTGCTGATGTTTTTTCATTGTCTACATTCAAAGTAAAACTAACTTGTTTTACTGAACCGTCTTCACTATTAACATTAATAGTAACAATATGTGTACCTTCTTCAGCGCTTTTAGTAGCTTTTACATTCACTTTTACAGTTCTGCTTGAATCAGCACTAACTGTAACAATTGGCTCTGTAACTTCAATAATCAATCCTTCAGATTGTTCAGGTGTTATTGCATAAACAACCATTCTATCATTTGGATTAATAACAAGAACTTCAAATGTTGCTTCTTCACCCTGAGCTATTGTTTTTGCAGTTGTAGCAGGTAAAACACCTGATTCAACAGTCTGCACAACAATTCTCTTTGTAGCAACAACACTTGTATCATAATTATATGCTTCAACTTCTACTTCATATTCTCCTGATATAGTGTTTCTTGGGATAGTTAAGTATACTCTTCTGCCAACTGTATCTATTTTGTTACAGTCATCATCCTCACATTCATCTTGAGGACTAATATCTCCAAAGTAAACCTTTCTATCAATACCTAATTCAGGAATTGAAGCTTTAACATATACATTTTCAAGTTCGTCATATCCATTGTTTTCAATAACAACATCAAAAGCAACAGTATCACCGGCAACAACACTTATAGGAGAGTCTATAGAAAGAACATTCAAACTATAAAGATCTCTTTGCATTGTGATTGTATATTCTGCTTCTGCATCATCACCCTCATCTTTAGAAGTTATTCTAACTCTAAGATTCAAGTTTTCGTCAAGGTCATCTAAGTCAAAAGTAGAAGGTAATCTTACTGAAAACCTTTCAAAATCTTGACTTCCATCAGCAATACGGAATCTAGAAGAGGTTTCATAGATTTCATCTTTGTAACCCTCAAGATAGATTCTTACCCTAACATCTTCAACATTCTTAAGTGCAGAATAGTAAACCCTTACAGGTACAACTTCAGAAGGGTCGCCCTTAATAGTTGTAGCTGTTGTTCCTGAAACATCAGCAACCATATCATTCACTTCCACACTATCAATACAAATCCAATCAGTACAAGTGTCACTAGCAGCTACTAAATTCAAAGTTAGAACCATAGCAAAAAGTACTATAAAACCAAAAATTGCTTTGTTTTTCATGTTAAGCTTTTTAAAAATTTAATTACTTTTAACACTCTAAATTCGTTTATAAACATTTCTATATTGTAGTAACTATATAATAATTACAAGAATAGAAATATTTAAATAGTATCCCTCAGTATACTAATCACAAGAAAAAATTAGAAATAAAATGAAAGACATTACTACAATTAAAATACATAAACAAACCAAGGAAAGACTTGATAGATTAAAAGAACATGAAAGAGAAACCTATGAACAGGTTCTAAGAAAGATTCTTTTTATTTTAAATTTATCTAAGAAAAATCCTGAAAAAGCAACAAGATTGTTTAGAAAACTTGATTCTGCTATAAAAAGAAAAGAACAGTATGTCTTAGATTCTAAAAAAAAGAAAAGAGTTAAAGAAAAATAAAATAAAATCAAACACAATGGATTCCAAAGATAATCATAAAAGACTTTATGGAATTGCAACTAATAATGGTTGGGATGTCTCTAGCACCCTTGAATTAGCTCTAGATACTATACAAATATTTTATCTTAAAAAAGGATTATCTATCTTTGAAGTAAAAAAATTAAAAGAATATTCTGAGTTAGCTATTGAAACATATAGGCAGTGTAAGGGAACCTCTCTGGCAACAGAATTGCCTTATATTGAAGCAATGACAAGATTTTTTTTTGGCTATTATGGTGTAGATATAAATCCTGATAACACAAGAAGATTTACAACAAATGAATTAAGCAGACATTTAATGAAACTTCAAGAGAAATTACATCATGATAATTTTGAGCCCTACAATTCATTTTAGTTTAGAGGAAACAATCTCTTTTTAATGCCTTGGTGAAACCATCTAATCATCTTAAAATTCTGGAAAATAAAATCCAACCAAAATTTATTTTTGCCAATATTGATAAAGATTTATAGATGAGAAGCGAAATTAAGCAGCTGAAATCAATATAATCCTCTCGAAATAAGTTATTGAGATTTATAAAAAATATAATAATTCCCCAAAGCTCTTTTTAAAAAGGTTATTAAGTTATAAGAAATTTACATTTTTTAAGATGTAGTATCAATATCTCCTAAAACTTTGAGTTATGCAGATGAAAATCCTAAGTTTTGTTAGCATAATTTAAAGAAATCTGCATAATTTAAAAAATGTTATAGGTAATTTAAGAATATAAAGAGATATTGAGATTATCAGTAAAATTAATTTTTCAAAATTTCTAATCCTTTAATTGAATCTTCAACAGGCTCAGGAGATTCATTAATTATTACAATTTTCTTATCACTGGGCAAATTTTTAAGAAGTTCTTCCCATTTTTCTTTTTTTGTCTTAATATGTTTCTTCTCACCTTTTTCTCCATACTCAATTCCAGAAAAATGACAATGCCAGTATTTTTCTTTTCCAAA
>CAZGSA010000084.1:0-4223 GCA_964528215.1 Candidatus Woesearchaeota archaeon | reverse complement strand
TAAAAATAGTCATTGCAATTAATGCAGGAATTATAAAATCTAAAGCTTGTCTTCCAGTCCCGTAAGCTGGTTCTGCATTATATACTAATAAAGAAGCCTGTCCGCCACTAACTTTAGAAGATAAACCACTAATAATTTGGGCGATTATACTTTTTGCAGTCATAGATATAGATGAATCTGATTCATCAACAATTACAATAATCAGGGTGGGAATGTTGTTATCTATATTCTCTTGCAAATTGGGAGGTATTTCAACAATTACTTTTACTTTTCCTTCGTCAAGCAACTGTCTCGCTTCCCCTCCAGTGCTGACTAATGGCGTGACTGAAAAATATTCACTTCCACTTATTGCTTGAACTATCATCTGCGAAGTGGGAGACCCATCATGAACTACAATTGTAGTAGGAATGTTATGGGGTACATTACCTGTTGAAAACCCAAGAACGAGAATCATTATTATTGGAAAAAGAAGCGCAGGTAGAAGAGAGGCTTTATCCCTTATTTTAACTAGATAATTCTTTTTTATAATTGCACCTATCTTAGGCCAATCAAATACTTTTTCATGCTTTATTTTTTTATTAACTTCCATCAGTTATTCTCCTAGCTTTCCTAGTTAATTTAACAAATACATCTTCAAGTGTAGGATTTTTATGTCCTTTCAATATTTCTTTTTTTAATTCTTCACTAGTTCCAGAAGCCATAATCTCACCACCATCCATAATTATTATCCTATTGCATACTTTTTCAGCTTCTCCCATATCATGTGTAGTGTAAACGATAGTCATGCCATGTTTGTTCAATTCTTTTGTAAGTTCACGAATATGTATCCTACTTTCTGGGTCAAGGCCGGTTGTAGGTTCGTCCATAAAAAGAATCTTAGGATCAGACATAATACTAGCTGCAACACTTAATTTTTGTTTCATTCCCCCTGAAAAATTTCCAGCAATTCTGTCTTTATGTTCATATAAACCAACTTTTTTCAAAACAGACTCTATTTGTGATTTAATCTTCCCATTACTAAGGCCATATAATTTACCTATATATTCAAGATTTTCTATTGCTGTAAGTTCTGGAAAAAGCGAAAATGATTGAGGAACAACCCCTATTACAGTTCTAACATGTTCAGCATTTTTTACCAAATCAAATCCAGCAATAATCGCATCACCAGAAGTTGGTTTCATTAATGTAGTAAGCATATTAATTGTTGTTGTTTTTCCTGCTCCATTAGGTCCTAAAAATCCTAATATCTCTCCTTCTTTAATTTCAAGATTCAGATTATGAACTGCAGTAAATTTTCCAAATATTTTTGTTAAATTCTTAATTTCTATAATTGCCATTGGACTATTTCTCCTGCTTTTTTCTTAAAAGTTTAACAAGAATAAAAATCAGGCCTATTGGCACAATTATCCAGAGATACCAATAATCTATAAATATTTTTTGTGATAAACTTTCTTTTTTTATAGTCATTGAAGCAGTTGTAGTATCTTGCAGGATATTCCCCTGATCATCCTTAAAGTATATAACTAAATCTAAAGCATAAGTACCTACTGTTGCTGATTTATCCACATTCACTACAAATTGCACATCCCTAGACTCACCTTGACTTAGATTATTTAAATATTTTATACTTCCGTCTGTTGTAAATGGAAACTGAGGTTGCAACTGAATCTTTATCTGATTTGCTGTTGCAGTTCCAGTATTAGTTAGTTTAATGTCTACTGTTTTACCAAGACTATTAGGATATAAGGTGCTTCTGTCGTTATTAGAAGCTTGAAATAAAGCCTTTTTTTCTACATTTAGAACTAAACTAATATTTTTTGTTTTTGCATTTCCATCCTCTATATAACTTAAAGCAAGATGCATAGGATAATTCTGAGCTTGAGCATCTTTTGGGATTTCAATAGAGAAATCTGCTGTTGCACTTTGTTTTGGTTTTAGGCTACCAATATATGCGAAGTTCTGATTGGGCATGACTCTTAATGAATTGTCAAAAGAAAGAACTCCATTTATGTTTTGAGCTTCAAATGTCCCATCATTTTCAATCAGCACAGAAATTGTTGCAGTATTGCCAGGGTATATTTTTAGAGGATTTGATTTAGTAATATGGGCATTAAGTTCAGCATTTCCAGATACATAGACCGTCACAGAGTTTGTAAACGAATGGGCAATGTTTAGTTCATCCCTATAGACTATTAACAAAGGAATTGGGTAAGATCCCCCCGAGGCACTAGGATCTACAATTAGTGGCAAGGTTATAGTTTCTCTATTGCCTGAGCAAATATCTACTGCATCAGAAGTGAGAGTATCATCTGGATTGAATGGAAAAGTTAGTTGAGGGGTGATTGTAACAGCCGTAGCACATGAATCTCCATTATTTCTTAATTTTATATCTAAATCAAAAGATTTTCCAATATCTGGATTATTGGTATCATAATCTGAAACTGAAAGAGATGGACTAGCCGAAGCTGTAGGTACAGTTATCATTAAGAAAAGTGCTATACATACAATTATACCCCCTAATGGAAATAATTTCTTTTGTTTGTTCATATTTGTTATTTGTATCATTTTGTGATATATCGCTTGGTGATATAGGGTATTTAAATCTTTCTATACTGAGAAATATATTTAAAAAGAAGAGTTATCCCTTACTTTATCTTTTAATATTTTTATTAGGATGGATTTTAGGTTTATTTTTTATTGCTTTTTTTAATAAAATTATATTTAAAATCAAACCTAAGATAGCAACTCCAGTTATGATATAATTGTAGTTTAATATTTTCTCTTGAATTACTTGGTGATAATTCATAATCATGTTTATAATACTATAAACACTTGCTCCTGCCCAAAAACCGATTCCAAATTTATTCATACCTTTCATTTTAGTTTCTCCAATTTTCTAATAGTTTCTTCTAATACTATCTTAATCTTATCTTTTTTTTCAGAATTTTTATAACATGAAAATATCGCATTTCGAAGTTTTTCTAATAACTCTCCATCCTGCAAACAATGTTTTTCTTTTTTAATATCTGATTTTAATTTCATAAACCTATCAATTTCTTTCTTTTCAGCAATAGGTTCTAATATCCCCATCATACTCTTTAACATTTCCTCATTATTAGTTTTAAGATTTTCTAATAAATCTTTTCCCTTTTGTGTTATAGAATAAACCTTTCTTCTTCTGTCTTTTTTTACTGAAATAAAATTTTTCTTTTCAAGATCTTTTAACAAGGGATAAATATACCCTGGAGAGGGTTTATTACCAAATTCTCCCAATGATTTCATTAAGTCGTATCCAGATAGTTTTTCCTCGCTTAATTGTTTTAAAACTCTAAGTTTAATGTGTGATTTGAACATTTTATACTTTCATTCTCCTAAAAAGATAACCTCCTAAAAATACCATTATTAAACAAAATCCTCCAAGAACAATGAAACTAATCAGTGGACTAATGGAAGAAGCTCCTGTAAGACCATACCTCATTCCCTCTACACCATATGTTAATGGATTAATATAAACCACTGATTTTAACCATGATGGTAAACTGGTTATTGGGAATAGAGCTCCAGACAAAAAGAATATGGGCATTATTAGAAAATTCATTATTAACTGGAATCCTTGCATATCTTCCATTTTAGAAGCAATTGCAATTCCAAGCGATGTGAAGGCTATGCTTATTAATATCATAAATCCTAGTGCAATTAAAATACCGGCTCCAATTGCTATTTTTCCAAAGATAGAGATTATAATCATCATTACTAGCCCTTGAATTAATGCTGTTGTTGCACCTCCTAAAGTTTGTCCAAGCATTATAGAATTTCTAGAAACAGGAGCAATTAAAGTTTCTTTTAAAAATCCAAATTGTTTATCCCATAAAACTTGAATACCTGAAAAAACGCTTGTAAATAAAACACTCATTGCAATAATCCCTGGTGCAATAAAAGCAAGATAATCAAATCCTCCTTGTGTTGAGAATACAGAACCCAAACCAAATCCTAATGCTAAAAAGAAAAATAATGGCTGTGCTAAACTTCCAATTATTCTTGACTTACTTCTAGTATACCTCTTAATGCTTCTTAACCAAAGAGTATAAGTTGCAGACCCTTTCATTTTTTTACTCCTTTTCTATTTAGTAAAACTGTACAGATAATTATAAAAATTATAGAAATCCCAAACATAATCCAAGAGTATGGAAGTGAATTTTGAGTATAAACAATTTTGATAACAT
>CAZGSA010000083.1:0-4439 GCA_964528215.1 Candidatus Woesearchaeota archaeon | reverse complement strand
CCTCTCTTACAAGCTATGAAGAGTTATTTAGTATAATTGGTTACCAGGTACGTTATTTCTAATGATTTATTTAATAGAAAATCAGATGATTGTATTCTAGTTCCTTTAACTACCATAATCAAAGATGAGCCTTATTCTATTATCATTAATCAGAGAGAGTTGGAAGAAGGTAAGTTGTTAAAACAAAGCAGAATAAGGATAGATAAAATATTTTCTATTGAAAAAGGGCTTATCAAGATTAAAATAGGAAGAATCAATAAAGAAACTTTTAATAGGGTAAAAAATGAATTTTTTAAGTTAGTATGAGGTAATGGATGAGATGTGATTAAACCCGCTTCAATCCCTTAAACCAATTTCAATCCCCTAATCCTTTCAAAATGTTTTTTATTATTTGTTAAGATTTTATCAAATCCATTTTTTAATATCATTGAAGCAATTAAACAATCATTCTGGTCTATTTGTTTGCCTTCTTTAATTAGCTTGGATAATAATTCAGCAGCTTTCTTTCCACAACTCTGATTAAATGAAAAAACCTCTATATTTTTAAAAAATTCCTTAGCCTCTTTAATCTTTTTTTCACTAATATTATTTTTTAAATAAAAACCAAACATAACTTCAAAAACATTTATTTCAGTAGTTGCAATCTCATCAGAATTTTTATTAAGAATATTTACAATACTTTCATCCCCTCTAAAATAGTCAATAATTATATCAGAATCTATAAATATCATTTTCAATTAAATCCTTTGTTGATTTTTTTCTTAATTCTTTTATGCTACTTTTTATTTTATTTGCTTCTTTATCAGTCATATCTTTCCATATCCCTGCAAAATTTCTTATATCTTTTTTCTTTTTCATCTTATTTTTTCTTAAATTAGTTAAAGTTTCATCAAAACTTATCACTCTCCCTTCTTTTTTTTGCATTTCTGCAGCTAAGCCTAATAACCAGACATAAGTTTCCTTTTTTATTTTAATTGTTTTTGATTCCATTTTTATTTATCTCTTTAATTATTTCTACTAAGTTACTAAGTAACCAAGTATATTTAAAGGTTTTGGTTAATATGTATTGTTAAAGTTAATTTGAAATTATGGAAGAGATGTGATTTTTAACAATAAGTCTTATATACCCTAATAATCTCTTAACATTATGAGAGAATATATTACTGAATTTTTAAGAAGAACCTATGAATTAATTGCTCCAGGATATGCTAGAACCAAGAGGATGGAAAAATTCCAAGAATTAGAAGAATCAGGAAAACTAGCAAAAATGTGTGCTTCTGAAGTTCACGAATTATTTGGGATAAAGAGAGTATCTTCTAATTTTTAAGATTATGGATGAGGTGTGATTAATCAGAACTTTTTAAGGCAAGCATTTTAAATAACAATTCTTCAAATCCTATTAAAACCTTCTCATCAACAGGAACATCAATAACCCTATCTCTTTTTGTTTTTCCAAAATAACCTCTAACAATCCTTGTAGCAGGAATTGTAGTAACAGAATCAACTTCAGGATTATAAGCTCTAGAAGCATAAACAAAATCTGCAAAACCATATAATTCTCCAAAATCTGGAGAATCTTCAGAGGGAAGACTTCTAGAGTGTTTTTTTAGTTCAGATTTCTCAACACCTCTTATAAAAGTTCCTAATTCAGAATAACCTTTCTCAAATTTTCTTTTAAACAAGACATATTCTGCCATAAAACTAATTATCTAAACATCTTTAAATATATTATTATAGTTAATTATAACATGAAAAATAATCAATACATTTACATTGAAACCTATGGATGTTCTGCAAACAAAAACAATTCAGAAATATTAAAAGGGATTCTCACACAATCAGGATATTCAATAACAAATAATGGGGATATTGCAGATATAATAATATTAAACACTTGCATTGTAAAATCAAAAACAGAAAATAAAATAAAAAGAAGAATTCAAGATATAAATAAGATTTATAAGAATAAATTGTTAATCATCTCAGGTTGTATGCCTGAAACAGACGCAAAACAGATTAAACAACTAAATCCAAAAGCAATCCTTCTTGGAACACATCATTTCAAACAAATAATCAAACTAATAAAAGATTATAATGAAAACAAACTAATAAGCAAAAAACAAGAACAATATTTAAATTATCAAGATGAACAAAAAATCCTTCTCCCAAAAATACCAGAGAATAAATTAATTTCAATAACTCAGATAAGTGAAGGTTGTTTAGGGGAATGTTCTTATTGCAAAACCCGTTTAGCAAAAGGAGCTCTGTTCTCATATGAAATTGATAACATTATAAAATCTATTCAATCAGATTTGCAAAATAGTGCAAAAGAAGTCTGGTTAACATCCCAGGATTGTGCATCCTATGGGATTAATAAATATAAAAAACAAATGCTTCCAGAACTATTAAATAAAATATTTTTTCTAAAACATAATTTTAAACTTAGGTTGGGAATGAGCAATCCTAACCATCTATACTTAATATTAAATGAGCTTTTAGATATTTATGAAAATAAAAAAATTTACAAATTCCTCCATATCCCAATCCAATCAGCATCAGATAAAGTCCTTAAAAATATGAATAGAAAATATAAAATCAACCAAGTTTATGAGATTATTGAAAAATTTAGAAAAAAATTTCCAGATATAACAATAGCAACAGACATTATCTCTGGTTATCCAACAGAAACAGATAAAGATAATCAGCAGAATATTAACTTTATAAAAAAGATTAAACCAGATATATTTAATTTATCAAAGTTTTCTCTTCATAAAGATACTGAAATATATAAACAAATTAAGAAAAATAAAATTAAAGAATTACCAAACTCTATAATAAATAAAAGAACAACAGAATTAATGCAAATTCATAGACAGACAGCCCTAGAAAACAAGCAAAAATTCTTAGATAAAACAATTAAAGTTTTTGTAAACAAAAAATTACAAGAAAATCTGTATGAATCAAGAGATGATAACTATAATATCATCCTAATAAAAAGTAAAGATAAGAGTTTATTAGGAAAAAATATTAAGGTTAATATAGAACAAATTGGCGTGCATCATATGATTGGAGAGATACAAGATGTTAAAAGTATTTGAAAGTGAAGAAGAAATTATAAAGAAAAAATCAAGAGATTATCAAAGAAGAAAAAGATTAACAGATAAATTTGGAGAAATGACTCCTAAACAATTTATAGATTATACAGAAGAAAATCCAGAATGTCCAAGAGCTCACGAATATATCACAAGTCTAGCCAATTATGAACAGATGCAAGCAATCTTAAAATTAGCAGACCAAAAAAGACCTTTTAGAGTTCATAGCACTTCTCTGAAAATATATTCAGAACCTAAAAGAAGGAAATGATTTACTTCTTTTTATTTATAAACTTCTTGAAAAAAGAAAACCCTGAAAAAAATTCTAGAACAGTCCAGAGGATTGTTAAAATAATTAACTAACAATATTTTAAATCATCTAAGTGAACATTAACATCCCGTATTTCAAAAAAATATCCTCCACCAACAGGTTTTACTTTTGCAATACCTAATGTTTCATCTGAATCTAAGACCTGAACTTCTAAATTACCATCTTTGATATAATTATTTTCAAAAAAACCAGAAAATTCTTCTCCATAAAAATCTTTGCCAGTTACTGCCCTTTCTCCTGAAAAACACCCCTCACTAATCTCTAACCCTGTTAAATATATTGTTGTATCTGGCTCCATTTTAAATTCTAAAATTATTTAGTTTATAAGGATTTCTATGATTTGAAGAAAACTTAAAACTGTTATTATTTTTGATTGGGGTTAAAAAGAAATTCACATCTTCAGAAATTAAAAATTTCTGATACATTAAATTTTTACAAATTTAAGTCTTTAGAATGTAGTATTGATAATCTATAAAACTTTTAACTGTATAGGGAACAAGCTTAAGCTCTGATATGTGTAGCTTGAAATTGTAAGAAGATATTAAGGAAATTCATATCTTTAGGTGTGGGAGTTATATATTTTTTAGTTTTTAAACAACTTTAAATCCTTTCCAAGCAGCTTCAAATAATTGTTCCATTGCAGCTGCAAAAAAATCAGTGCTTAGCCAAATAGCCACATCATAATTAGGATGAACTTTTTCATCATCTAAAACCATAAATAATAATTGCTGAGAATCTACAATTGCAAATCTTGCTCTTGTCTTAGGCATATGTCTTACTTCTGCAACACTTGAAAGTTCTTTTGCAATATTTTTATTTTCTTCATTAATCTGAGTTGCAATTCTTATTTTAACCCCTCTTTTTTTTGCTTTTTCCAATCCAGGCATTAAAGCTTCTAATTTCCTATTTAATCCCGAGGCAGTTGTTACAATTGTTAGTGTTGATTCTGCTTCTCTAATCATCATATCTAAATGATTATATACATTTTGTCTTCCCTTTAGGCTTCCTGATAAATC
>CAZGSA010000082.1:0-4542 GCA_964528215.1 Candidatus Woesearchaeota archaeon | reverse complement strand
TGAATAATTGTATAAATTAGTATCTTAAAAGTTATTAGTAAAAAAAGAACAAAAATGTTATACTCGTTTACATCGACTGTTCCGAGGTTCAACTCCTTGTGGGCCCATTTTTTTATTATACAAATTAATATAACCCCGATTTAATACATATTTTTATTGGATTGGAATACAGATTATCTGAACTTGAAGGAATTGAAGAACTGCAAGAATTAAAAGTTGAATTGGCTCCAAGAAATCAATGTAGAAATTATGTCCAAGAGAACAGAGGTAAAGCAGAGCTTCTTGAAAAAGAAGAGTTTGATTCTTATTATAAAAAGAAGGAATTTATTGATGGACCTTTTAAAAAAAGATTTGGAGATGATTATGGAGAACCTTATAATCCAAACAGACAGGCATTTGGTAGAATAAAATCTGGAATAGTGGTTTATTGTGAATTATCTAAGGCTAATCAAGAAAAGGTTAAAAAGCTATTAAAAAAGTAGCTCGTTAGAAAAGGTTATCTTTTTCTAATTGTTTACAGTGCACAAATCCATCCACCATCCACAACAATTTCACTTCCAGTCATGTAAGATGAGGCATCGCTTGCTAAAAAGACTGCAGGACCTGCAATATCAACTGGTTTTCCAACTCTTTTTATTGAGAATTTAACCAACATATCTTCTTTCATTTTTTTATCTAATCCTGAGGTCATTGTAGTATCTATTAATCCAGGATGAATTGAATTCACTCTAATTCCCAAAACACCGACTTCTGCTGCCAAAGCTTTTGTAAATAATCTTATTCCTCCTTTACTTGCACAATAAGCAGCTCCTGTTGCAGAGCCTTCTATTCCTGCTACTGAAGAAATATTAATTATTGAAGAGCCTTTTTTCATATACTTCAATGCAGCTTGGGAGCAGAGAAAGGGGCCCTTTATGTTAATACTCATTGTTTTATCCCAATTTTCTTCTGAAAAATCTAAAGTACTTCCTGAAATATAAATTCCTGCATTATTAACTAAAATATCAATTTTTTTAAAATTCTTTATTGTTTCATTAATTAAATTTTCTGCTTCTTTTTTCCTAGAAATATCTGTCTGGACATAAATTGCTTTTCTTTTTAATTTTTTTATTTGATTTACAGTATCTTCTCCCGAAATTATATCCGAAACAATAACATCAGCTCCTGCTCTTGCCATTTCAATTGCAATTCCCTGTCCTATGCCTCTTGCAGCACCAGTAACAATTGCGACCTTCCCAGATAAGTTAAATAAGGATACCATTTTACCTCTTCTTTATATTACAAAACATTTCTTATTTTTAAAGATTTCTATGGAAAAATTAGACACTAAAACAAAAGAAAGAATTGAAAAAAGATTAAAAAATCTTGAAAATAATCTGATTCCAAGTGATTCTAAATTTATTGGTAGAGATAATAACAAAAGTCTGGGCTTGAATAGATTCTTCCAATAGAATAGATTGCTAAACTTTTTTAAAGAATAAACTATTTGAATTTTTATGAGAAGATATCTTTTTAACAAATTTCTTACTGAAGGATTAATTAAAAATAGGCCAAATAGATTTATAATGATGGTTGAAATTAATGGAAAAATAGAAAGATGTCACTGCCCTTCAACAGATCAGATAGCTAGCATAGTCTTTCAAGATATTCCCTGCCTTATTTCTGAACTAGACGACAGAAAGAGAAAGACAAAATTTACTGTAGAAGCTATTTCTCTTGACAAAAAAGAAAAACAAAATAAGAATTGGATTGGGATAAATCAAACAAAAACAAATGAATATATTGAATTCTTTTTAAAATCAAATCAATTAAACAATATATTTCAAGAGATAAAAAAGATAAAAAGAGAGGTTAAATTAAATAACTCCAGAATTGATTTCTTAGTTAATGACAAGGATTTTTTAGAAGTCAAGACTCTTCTAAAAGACATTCCTTCTGAAAATCATCCAAACTACAAAAGAAGAGAATCTAAATTTAACAGTTTTGATAGAATAACAAAACATTTTAATGATCTTTCAGAGAGTATAAAAAAAGATTCAAGAGCAATATTATTACTTTGTTATTTGTATAATTCCAAACCATTTGTAGTTCCAAAAGAAAATCCTGCTGAAAAGATTATAAAAACTGCTAAAAGAGCATCTTCTAAAGGTTTAGAACAATGGCAAATTAATTTAAAAATAGATAAAAAAGGGATTGAATTAATAAATTATTTTAAATTAAATCTTTTTAATTAAATACTAATTTTTTTTGCTTAGAATCCATAATTTCAATTGCTTTTAATAATTCATTACTTTATTTGAAAAATTATTTGATAACAGAACATTTATAAAATTAATTTACAATAAAAGATTATGAAAAAGTTGGTGATTGGATATTTATATAATGGAAGGGGATTGGGTGAAGATGAAAGATTGTTTAAAAAAATTGCTAAAAAGAAAAATATAGAACCTATTTTTTTAAATACACTTCAATTTTCTACAGGCACAGATTTAAAAGAAAAAATAAAGGAATGTGATATAATTTATAATTCTAGTGGAGATGATTTTGTTATTGAAACTGAAAAAACAATAGAAGAATTAGGAAAAAAGATTATTGATACCACCAAGGCATATTATTATACTGAAGATAAATGGATGTTTTTTTTAAAGTGCAAAAAACATAGGATTCCAACTCCAGATACAATTTTGCTATCTCAAGATATTGCTACTGCTAAAAAAGAATTAAGAGAATTTAATAAATGGCCTGTAATTTTAAAAAGAGTTGTCGGAACAATGGGAGAATATGTTGAAAAAGGAGATAGTATTAAAGAAGCTGAAACTATTATAAAAAAGTTATGGAAAAAAGGATGTGAGAGAATGCCCATAATTGCTCAAGAGTATATTCATTCTCCGAGTTACAGGGCAACAGTAATAGGTGGTAAAATAGTGCAGACTGCAATAAAAGAAAATAAAGGATGGAAAGCAACAGGAGTTTATGCTAAAAGATTAAAAAGATTTCCGATAGATAAAGAATTAAAAGAATTAACAAAAAAGATTATGGACTTTGTAGATATAAAAGTCTGTGGTATTGATTTTTTGAAAAAGGATGGTAAATTTATGGTCTTAGAAGTAAATTCTGCTCCGGGATTAGATTTTTTTGAATGTGAAAGAGAAAAAATGACAGAAGAATTAATAAAATTATTAATCAGTCTTGCAAAGAAAAACTAAGAATTATAGTAATCTTGTAATTTTTTGATTTTATTAAGATTAATTTTAGCAGTTATTAATCCTTCTTTTTTAACTATTTCTGATAAAATCCTAGTTGGTGATGCAATTGCTGAATAAGAAATTTGATATTTTGAATCCATTACAGGATTACATAAAGCTACAAAATAAACATTTTCAAATGCTCTTACACTCAAAAGAGACTGTAAAATTTTCATTTCCCTTACCTCATGTTCTTCTTCATGAGCAATTGAATCATACCACCATTGTGCAGGACAGAAAATAATTTCTGCATTTGCTTTTTTCATTTTTTTAAACAAATCTGGAAATGCTAAATCCCAACAAATTGCTATGCCTATTTTAGCAAAATCAGTATTAAAAACAGTTATTTTTTTCCCAGGACTTACTTTATCCCCATAAAGATGAATTTTTCTATAATCTCCTTTAATTTTTCCATCTCTATCAATTAAGAGAGCAGCATTGTAAGATTTATTTTTAATTTTAATATCCTCAGTTATAATACTCCAGATTTTATTCTTTTTACATTCTTCTTTAATCTCATTTATTAGTTTATGGTCTTTATGAAGTAAAGCAGTTTTATGAACGCAAGATTCTGGAAAACATACAATATCTGCATTTCTTTTTTTAGCTAGTCTTATATATTTCTTTATTTTTTTAACATTATCCTTAGAAGAGTTTTCAAAATATCTTATCTGTGCAAGAGCAATTATTGGTTGTTTTTTCTTATTCATATTTAGTTTAATATTCTCTATTTTAAATATCTTTGTTCTTTTGAAGGTGTTGTTCTCAAGAATATGTAGATTTTTTGATTTTAAATCTTTAGCAAGAAATCCGAACCTTTTAAGGGGCGGATGAATTGCGTATTCATTATAGCTAAGTATTTATTTCTAAATTAATTATTAACAGTGAGTTAGTTGAAACTCACTGAAAATAAACCTTTCATAGTTAGAACTTTCTCAAACTAAATAAATCTTTCGGAGAACTAAAAATGGAAACTCAAACAACTCTTAGCAGTAGCTCTGCTATGCAAATAAAAATTAGTGAATATAAACACTATAAAAATTCTGTAGGTAATAATTTGCAATTAATACAGATAACAACAAAGTATAGATATAAGATGATGAGAAAAGACAAACTAAAAACCTTTTGTAAAGTATCAATAGAAGAAGCTTGTAAAAGACATAAAATAGAAATAGCTATTTTAAAGGTTTTAGATGAACATGTTTATTTAATAGTTGATTGTCCGCGAATAATGTCTATTGCAAAATTATTGCAGATAATAAAAGGATTATCTGCTTATATCTTATTTAGGATATGT
>CAZGSA010000081.1:0-4656 GCA_964528215.1 Candidatus Woesearchaeota archaeon | reverse complement strand
TGGTTGGAAGACGATGTAATATTACAAAATTTAAGAGATAATGGTAATTTTTTTGAAAAATTTAAAAAAAATGTATTGGAAAATGATGGATCTGATAAAGATTTATTAACTCAATTATCTATAAAAAAATTTGTTCTTAAAGAAACAAGTGAAAAAGATGCAGAAAGCAAGATTTTTAAAGTTCTTAGTAAAAAGTTGCTAACTAGGAAAAAGATTCAATTAAATTTAATGCAAGGCCTTAATATCCTTTCAGAAGAAAAAGTTAATGTTGGAGACTCTATTCTTCTTAATTTAAAAGATAAAAAAATAATTAAAGTAATCTCTATGAAGGAAGGTAATAATGCCTTTGTAATAAAAGGTAAGCATATTGGTCAGAAAGGTAAGATAGAGGAGATTATTAACAGGGGTGGCAAAAAACTTGCAAAAATTAAATCAAATGAGGGGAATATAATTGTTTGGGTTAAAAATATAATCATGATTTAAAATGGAAACTAAAATAAAAAAAATCAATGGCAAAGAAGAAGTTACTGATAAAATGGAAAAAAGAAATAAAATGCAAGAGATGGAAATTGAAAAGATGGTCTTAAATTGTGGTGGAACAGATGACAAGCTAGATAAATCTATAAAATTACTTGAAAAAATAACAGGTAAAAAGATTCAAATACTTCAATCTAAGGGAAGAATTCCAGCATTTGGAATAAGCCCAGGTAAAAAAAGTGGTTGTAAAGTTACAATAAGAGATAAAAAACAAATTAAAGATTTACTAAGAAGATTTTTTGCAGCATTAGATAACCACATTTTAAAAAAACAAATCACCGAGAATCATTGTTGTTTTGGAATTCGAGAGTATATTGAGATTCCAGGATTAGAGTATGAAAGAGATATTGGAATTTTAGGTTTTGAAATAAGCCTTGTTTTTAAAAGAAAGGGTAAAAGAGTTAAAAACAAAAAAATAAAACAGGGGAAATATCCCCAAAGACAGAGAGTTACAAAACAAGAAATAAATGATTATTTAATTAAAAATTTTGAGTTGGAGATATCAGAAAAATGATAGAAATAAGAATCCGAAAAAATAGGGGGGAAAATTTAAAATGACGGCAAGTGATTGGAGAAAGGCATTAAAACAATTTACAAGAAAACCTGTTATCAGAGCAAAATTTATCAAACATAATAAACCTAAACAAAGAACTACTGGAATCGCCAAGAAAAAATGCGAAAGATGTGGAAGATATGGGGCTATGATAAATAGTTATGGTCTTAATCTGTGTAGACATTGTTTTAGGGAAATCGCAGAAAAATTAGGATTTAAAAAATATTCCTAGGAGTTAAAATGAGTCAAGATACTGTTGCAGATGCACTAAACCAAATAATGAATGCTAAAAAAGCAAGAAAGAAACAAGTAGTTATAAAAAAACATTCAAAACTACTACTAAATATCTTAGATATAGCTAAGCAATCAGGATATTTGGATTATAGTATTAAAGAAAGAGAGCTAACTATAGAAATTAAGAGTCTAAATGCAATAATGGTAATTAAACCAAGATATACTGTCAGTGTTAAAAGAATAAATCATTATGTGAGAAGATTTCTACCTGCCAAAGATTTTGGATTTGTTATTGTTTCTACAAATAAGGGGTTAATCAAACATTATGAAGCTGAAGAACAAAATCTTGGAGGATGTTTAATTGCATATATGTACTAATGACACCAAAGAAAAAAAATGAAAAAGAATTAAAACAGGAGATTAAAATCCCTGAAGAAATCTCAGTAATAATCAGGGGAAAAGAGATAGTTTTAAAAAAAGCAGATAGGGAATTAAGAAGAAAATTAAACCCTCTTCTTGAATTGAAAATAGAAGATAATAATATTATAATAAGAAGTAAAAAAACATCTAAAAAGCAAAGGAAAAATTTTGGAACGCTAAAAGCACACTTGAAGAATATGATTAAAGGTTTAGAAGAAGATTTTGTCTATGAATTACAAGTTGCAAATGTCCACTTTCCAATGAATATCAGTTTTGATAAAGAAAATAGGGAATTTTTTGTTAAGAATTTTTTAGGAGAGAAAAAAGATAGGAAAATAAAAATTAGAGAAGGTGTAGAGCTTCAAATTGATAAAGGAGTTATTGAAATAAGGTCTCCAGATATAGAAAAGGCTGGACAAACTGCAGCAGATATTGAAAAAGGAACAAAAGTTAGAAACAAAGACCGGAGAATTTTTCAAGATGGAATATTTATAACTAAAAAACCTAGGAGGAATATTTTATAATGGAAGACAAAAGGAGAAAACCAAAATTTAGAAGAACTGATTTTAGAAAATATTCAAAACTAGGAGTTAGGAGAAAAAAACTTCAAAAATATAGAAAAGCTAAAGGGGGAGATAATAAGATAAGATTAAATAAGAAGGGGCATGTTAAGAATGTTCGGGTTGGATTTAAGAATAATAAAACTAAAAGAGGTTTAGTTAAAAATCTAAAACCTGTTCGTGTATTCAATCTTAAAGATTTAAAAAATCTTAAACAAGGAGAGATTGCTATTATTGCAAAAATAGGAACTAAAAATAAGATTGAAATTGCAAAATACTCTTTAGAAAAAGAGATTGTTTTAGTGAATCTTAATTCAAAGAAATTTTTAGAGAAAATCGAAGTTAAATTAAAAAAAATTGAAGAAGATAAGATAAGTCGAACTAAAAAGAAAAAGGTTAGAGAAAGAAAAATAGAAGAAGAAAAAGAGAATATAGGAGAAAAAGTTGAAAAGAAGGAAGATGAAGAGATTAATCAAGATAAGAAACTGGGGCAAGTAAGTGAGAAATTAATAGCAGAAAACTCTAATAAAAAAGAAATTCAGACTAATAATTATGGGAGGGGAAAATGAATTTAGCAAAGAAAAAACAGCTTGCAGCAGAAACTTTAAAAGTTGGAAAACATAGGATTGTATTTAATATTGAGGGACTTCCAGAGATAAAAGAAGCTATTACAAAACAGGATATTAAAACCTTATTTCAAGAAGGGATAATCACAATTAAACCAGTAAAAGGAAGAAGAAAAGTAAAAAAAAGAAAAACAAGAAGGGGACCTGGTAAAATTAAGAAAAAGGTCAAAAATAGAAAACAAGAGTATGTTAAAATAACTAGAAAATTAAGAGATTATTTAAAAGAATTAAGAAAGAAAGATGCTATTGACAGAGAATTATATCTTGATTTAAGAAAAAAAATAAGAATGAGACAATTTAAAAGTAAAACTAATTTTAGAGATTATCTAGATAACCTAGAAGAAATAAGTATTAAACCCTCTGAATTAGTCAAACAAAGTATGAAAAAGAGTACAAAAAAGCCTAAACTGAAGAAAATCCCAGAAGATAAGGTTTCTGAAAAGACTAAAACAAAAAAAGTAAAAGCTAAGGAAGAAAAATGAAACTAAAATCAAAATTGTATAAAAAACGAAGAAGGCAACATAAAACAGATTATCATAGGAGATTAATCCTACTTAAGGGAAACTTTCCAAGACTAGTTATAAGAAAAACAAACAAATACTTAATTTTACAGATTGTTGAAAGTAAAAATGCTCAAGATAAAATTTGTTTTTCTGCAAATACTAAAGAACTTTTAAAAAAGGGTTGGCCTGAAGAAAATAAAGGAAGTTTAAAATCCGTTACTGCAGCCTATTTAACAGGATTTTTATTAGGAAAAAAGGCAAATTTAAATAAAAAAATTATTTTAGATAGTGGATTAATTCCAAGTACTGCTGGGTCTAAAATTTATGCTGCAGTTAAAGGATTAGTTGATTCAGGGATAGAAATAAGTTATAATGAAAAAATGTTTCCTTCTCAAGAAAGGTTAGAAGGAAAAGATACAAAAATAAGTTTAGAATTATTTAAAAAAATTAAGGAAGGAATAAATTGAAAATGGAAAGAAGAATGAATCAAAGAAGACCTACAAGAACAAAAGAAGAAATTGCTAGAATAAAAGAGGAAAGAATAAATCAACAACAAGAAAAAGCTTTGGAAGATTGGAGGCCCAAAACAAAATTAGGAAAAGAGGTTAAAAATAAGAATATCAAAAAAATTGAAGATGTTATGAACCATAAAATTCTTGAATCAGAAATTGTAGATTTATTATTAAAATTAAACTCAGAGATATTAAATATTGGTCAGGCAAAAGGAAAGTTTGGAGGAGGAAAGAGGAGAGCTTGGAGACAGACCCAGAAAAAAACAGCAGAGGGCAATGTTCCTACTTTTTCCTGTATGGCTGTTGTTGGAAATCAAGATGGTTATGTTGGATTAGGTTATGGAAAAGCAAAAGAAACTCTTCCTGCAAGATCCAAAGCCCTAAGAAAAGCTAAACTAAACATTATGAGGATTAATAGAGGATGTGCTAGTTTTGATTGTGTTTGTGGAGAGCCTCATACTGTTCCTTATATTGT
The DNA here is from genome assembly GCA_964528215.1 of Candidatus Woesearchaeota archaeon. GTDB lineage: Archaea > Nanobdellota > Nanobdellia > Pacearchaeales > GW2011-AR1 > ARS1285. The sequence goes on along the minus strand of CAZGSA010000081.1, from coordinate 236 downwards.
AGAAGGTAAATGTGGAAGTTGTAAGGTTAAACTAATGCCTGCCCCACAAGGAACTGGATTAGTTATTGGAGATGAATGCAAAAAAATATTAAGGGCTGTTGGAATCAAAGATGTTTATTCAAAAACAAAAGGCAAAATTAGAACTACAATAAATTTAGCTAAAGCCTGTGCTGATGCTTTGAATAAAACTATAGAGATGTAAAATGGAAGAAAGAAAATTTATCAACCTTAAGAAA
>CAZGSA010000080.1:0-4667 GCA_964528215.1 Candidatus Woesearchaeota archaeon | reverse complement strand
CTTTGTTTAATATTTTATTTTTCTATAACTCCATATAAATAAAATAAGAGGGATAAGAGTAAATCCAATTAAAACATAAATATCAGTCATAATCTTAGATAAAGAAAATCCTTTTATCATAATAGCATTTAAAGCATGATTTGAAAAAGTCATAGGAGTAATATATGCAACATAATTCATAAACCCAGCCATTACTTCAGGAGGAAAAAATGCATGAGAAATTAAAAAAGAAGGAATAACAACAATTGGAATAATCATAAATGCCTGTTGCATTGTTTTTACTTTTGAAGAAATAAATAAACCTAATGAAATTGATGAACAAGCAAGCAAAGACAAGACTAGAATAATATCATAAATAGATCCAGAGATTCTTACATCATAAATCGCTATTGACAAAAAAAGAGTATAGAGCATTTCTATAAACCCGAAAATAAAAAAAACAATAAATTTTCCAACAAAAATAGTAATACTAGAAGCAGGAGTTGTGCTCAGCCTATATAATGTATTTTTTTCTTTTTCAGAAATAATATTAAAAGAAGGTGCCATCAGGCAGATAAAAAAAACAATTAAAGATAAGACTCCTGCACTCAAGTAATCAAAATACCTGATAGGTCCATGAATTGCAATATCATCTAAGATTAATGGTTCTGATAAAAATTTTCTTTCTAATTTAGAAAACTCAAAATTAATATCTTTTGTTTTATTTTGAATTTCTTCAAACATATTTCTAATTTTATTAAATCTATCTTCAATCAAATCAGATTTGCTTAAATCATCAAATCTAGGAACACTAACTTCATTAATGTTACTGATAATCTCAGAAATTTCTTCATTAGATTTATTAAAACCATTCCTTATAGATGAAATCTGACTAATAATTAATAATTTCTTTTGCTCTTCTGTTGCATTTAATGTCTTTAAATCAGTTAAAACAAAAATCAGGTCATCTAATCCGTCTTCACTTAATTCAAGAGAATTCTTTTGTTTATCCAAAGAATTCTTCATATCATTAACTAAATCATCTAATTCATCAAGAGAAGAACCCTTTAATTCATCTAAATCTCCTCTAAGACTTTCTAAATCTCTGTCTAAATAAACAGATTCATCTTCTACTTCTCTAATCATTCCTTTTATTTCTTCTATTTTATCCTTACTTTGCTTTTTTTCATTTTCTAATTCTTCTAAAATATCTCCTGTAATTTTTTGTAAAGAATCTTTAGCAATGCCTACTTTTGCACCTGAAAGAGAACTATATGTAAGAAAATTAGAACTATCAAGATAAATACTTATATGAACAGTGACTGTATTTTGAATATTTTCTTCAAATTTAGAGGGTATAAAAATAACTGCCCTAACCTCGCTCTTATTTAGTTTAAAAAGAGCTTCTTCTAATGAACCAGAAAAATTAATCACATCAAAAAACTCAGATTCCTGAGCAGAATCTAGGACATATTGAGAAAAATTGCTATGGTCTTCATCAATAATAATAGTATTCAAATGATTTATATCCCCTCCCTGAAATGAACTCCCAAACATAATGATAAAAATAATTGGTTGCAGTATTGCAAGCAAAAGAAATCCTCTATCATTTAACAAATGCTTTGCTTCTTTTTTTAAAACACTAAATAACATTTTATTTAAATATCTCCTGGAAATTTACCTGAATTTATAAGTTCGAGCATTATATCTTCGAGATTTGGTTTTCGGACATCAAAATCTATTATTGAACCAGGTTCCTCATTTGACTTGATAAACTTAATCACATTTAAAATATCCTGAACCCCAAAAACAAGTTTATTAAACTGAATAATAATTCTATCTTCTTCAATTGAGGAGTCTATAGAATCTATTAACTTAGTCTTATTATTTAATTTATCAAACACACTTTTAGCAGAACTAGAATTCTTAAATTTTACCATTATTCTGCTCCCATGATTTAAAGAATAATCCTGGATAATCTTTTTTGTTTTTCCCTCTAAAACCTTTTCTCCCCTATGAAGAAAACAAACTTCATCACAAATTCTTTCAGCTTCCTGAATAGAATGAGTTGTGATTATAATAGTCTTATCTTTTTTTAATTTTAGTAATAAATCAATAATTATTTTCTTTGTTTCTAAATCTATTCCAACCAATGCCTCATCTAATATCAATACCTCTGGGTCACTAATAAGGGCAATAGCAAGAGAAACTCTTCTTTGATATCCTCCTGAAAGATTTTCAACTTTTAAATTTAAGTCTTCTAACTGAAAAATTTCAGCTAATTCTCTTATTTTCTCTAACAAAACCTTTCTTTTTAAGCCATAAGCCTTTCCAAAAAAATAAAGATTATTATAAATAGACAAATCTTCATACAAAGAAATTTTTTGAGGGACAATAGAAACTTTTTTCTTTAAATTTTTTGAGTATTTGCTTTTTACAATCTCTCCTAAAACACATATTTCTCCGCTTGTAAAATTTAACAAACCAGTTAAAATATGTAAAAGAGTGGTTTTACCAGCACCATTACTTCCAAGCAAACCAAAAATAATATTTCTTTTAATATTAATAGAAACATTATTTAAAGCAATCCTTTTCCCAAATTTCTTATAAACCTCTTTAATTGAAACAGCATCCTCTTTTACCATATTTTAAAATAGACAACTTAATTTATAAATCTGTGGTTTAATGGATTTGGTGAAACCATCTAATTATCTTAAAATTTTGGAAGATGAAATCTAACCAAAATTTATTTTGTCTATGTTAAGAAAAATTTATAGTTGAAAGGTGAGATTAAACAAGCTAAAACTAATCTAATCCTCTTGCAATAAGTTACTGATATTTGTAAAAATATGGGAATTCACCAAAGCCGGTTTAATAAACCCCAATCAATTCATATTTATAACCTAAATATCAAATTCTCTAATGCTAAAATATAAATCCTCTATTTTATCTTATTTTTATTAAGTCATTCAAAACATCTCTCCAGACTTATACTCTGTATAACCTAAGACTCTCTAAGAAATTAATACACATTCCAGAGAATAAATATGTATTTTATTTAAATACAATCAAAATAACTGGTTTTAACAGATTAAATAGGTTATGCAAAGTCTTTTAAACCCTTTTTTCAATTAATTTATATTGGTAATAATAACAATTAAGAATCTATTATAAAACATATCAATAAATCAGAAATCAAAATGGCATTTAAAATTAATATATCAGATAAAGGAAAGACCTATAAACTAGAAACAGAAAGTGAAGTCTTAATTGGAAAATCAATTGGAGATATTTTTAAAGGAGAAGATATTGATGAAAATTTGAAAGGTTATGAAATAGTTATAACTGGAACATCAGACCTTTCAGGAATCCCAGGCCATATAGAACTTGAAGGTTCTGGATATCATAGAGAATTATTAAAAAAAGGATTTGGAATGAAAGATTCTAAAAAAGGATTAAGATTAAGAAAAACATTACGTGGAAATGAGATTTCAATAAAAACTCACCAAATAAACAGTAAAGTAATAAAAGAAGGTAATAAAAAGTTTGAAGATTTAATAAAAAAAGAAGAACAACTAGTAGCAGAAGAAGAAACACAAACTGAAAAAAAACAAGAAGAAAAAACAGAATAATAAGTTAATCTAGTAATTCTAAAAATTAGAGGGATTTTATAAAATGAAAGATAATAACCCCTTAAAAAATAATAATGTTTCGCAAAAACCTAACCATCGAGAATCATTCTGGATAGATAAAAATTATCTTTCATTATTAGTTAATGGAATAATCTCAGAAATAAAAACCCATTATAATCCAAAACAAGAAGAATGGACAGAAGAATCAGAATCAATTAAAGAGTTTTCCCAAGTTCTCAGAAAATACAGATTAGATAAAAAAGATGATGTATTAACAGTCTATGGTTCTGAGTTTCCCTATGAAGCTATAAAAAAATCAGTAGAAAAATATTTTGATAAAGAAATCAGAATAGTCTCCGAATTAAGTGAAGAAATTGAGACATTATATTTTGAGTTAATTAATATAAAAAGATTCTCAAAAAAGAAATTAGAAGGATTAGTAACTTTTTTTAAAATCCTCTCTGGAGAATTAACGCCTAAATACTCTTTAAAATAAGATATATCTGTATTTTCTACATTAAATCTATTCTATCTTTAGTTAAGCCCCATAATAAATTCTAGGGTTATCAATTTTAGACATGTATAAATTTTTTCTTACTTAAACTCCTGCCCCTAAACCTAAAATGATTGTTTATATAAATAATTTTAATTCATCTTCAAGTATTCCAACTAATTGGGCATCTTCTCTACTATAATTATCCTCGATATACAAACAAAAAACTTTCCTAGGATTAATAACTACTGAGTTTAATCTTTCAGTTATCATTCTCTCTTCCATTACAAAAATTTTATCATACTGATTAACCCACTCAAACAATTGCACCCTATCCATACCAGTATCAACACCCCCATAAGACATTTCTATATCTAATCCTTTTCTTTTGGCTATATCTTCTGCTACTCTTGCTACAGTAGGACTTCTATTCTGCCCCATTGAACCTAAAAAGAGATATTTTTGAGTCATAAATTTAATATTATTCTGAGTATATAAAAATCTTTGGATACTTTGTACCTGGTAACAGGTTTTGAGTAAGTTCTAAAAAATGTGTATTTACT
>CAZGSA010000079.1:0-4885 GCA_964528215.1 Candidatus Woesearchaeota archaeon | reverse complement strand
CATTTTACCGACGATAAAAGTGTTATAAAAGTTATTACAAAGGGTATTATATTTTATGTAACAAAAATGTAATTTTTGATGAAAATTATGATGGCCTATATAGGTTAGGATTATCATATATAGCGATACATAAATCTTGTTTTCTGGCCCTATATATGAATTAAAGCAGGAATTGGAAAGGTATGGTTTTTTGAATTTGGGTTATTGGTTTTTTTTGAAATTTGTTCAATATTCTCTTTCATACATTAATTAATAAATCCTAATTTATAAATTATTTCACTTGAAATAAATCGGATTTTCTATGCTCTAAAGAAAAATCTCCGTTTTGGCCTATGGAAACATTAGTAACTGTATCTAAATATGTACTATCAATACCAGGAAAACCTAGTCTACTATACAAACCGATATAAAAATTTCTTAGTCTTTGATGTTCAATATCTTCTTTTAATCCTGAATGACCGGCCCCATAAACCAATAAAACATTTGGCTTTCTTCCTAGTTTCTGTCTTAATTCTGGTGCTATGAACTCCTCTACTTTTCTAGCAGTTATAGCGTTTCTTAGTTCAAATTGTGGAGTTGGAATTAAATGCATTCTTGAAGAGTTAATTCTTGCTAAAAGTTCAGGATTATCTCCTGTTTGTATTGCATAATTTCTACATACCAAATCAAGACCTAAATATGTACCTCCAATCACCTTAGCTGATTGAGAACCCCAAAACTTAAAGAATTGTCTTCTTGACATTTTTTTCTTATCTTTAACTTGTTTTCTTACTTTGTTTACTCCATCATAAACTAAACCTAATCCTACAAAATCAGGTATAAATGTAGCAATATCTTCAAAACCTCTTCCTCCAGGAGTTGTTAAAACATCAGTAACATAAAGAGGTTTCCCTGTTCTTTGGACAGAATCAAAAACAATATCATGGTATTTTTTAAAAGGAGATTTCCATAAAATCTTAAACCATTCTTCACTATGATAAGCTTCTAAAACAACTGCATCAATAGAATCAAATTTATCTTTATCAAAAATTGGGTCTTTTATTGGTAGAGTGTGAACTGTATAGACCTGTCTATAATTTGCATTCTCTGTTGAATATTCTACATTTCCAATATAAAAATAGTAAATATGTGCCTTAAAAAGTTATCCTTTTGTTGAATCTTATCATCCAAAAACCAGTCAGGTTTCTTTAACTTGAAGTTTAAAAAATCGTGGGGGCGTCTGGCGAAAAGTTGAATGCTCTGGGTAGCGGAATTTAAGTTCCAACCTACCCTTAAAAGAGCATGGTAGACATCCACAACTATAAACATCGATTAGAAAGAACATTAGAGCATATTAAAGAGGCTAAGCCGTCTGAAATTTCTAAAAATAAAATACCTATAAAAGAGGGAAAGAAAATAACTAATAAAGATTACTCTGGTCTTGGGGGAGGAATAAATCTATTGATTGATGAGGGGTATCTGGAATTGCCAAAATCTGTTGATGAAATATGGAATGAATTAAAAAAGCAAGTTTACCATTACCCTAAGTCTTCGGTATCAAAATTATTAAGTATTAATTTTACAAAAAATCAAAAAATTCTAAATAGAGTTAAAGAAAACAAGATATGGAAGTATGTTATTAGAAAATGAAAAGTCCAACCCAAGCGATAGATTCTTTTTGGAAAGACGGATTTTTCAAAGACAAAAAGAAGACTACTGAAGTTAACGCTAAATTAAGCAGTATAGGATTGAATTCAGGAAATGTTACAGATTTGTTGAGAAAAAGAAAGTACCTGAGAAATAAAAAGGGTTTCTGGATTCAAAAACATCCATTTGAAAAAAATGAAGACGATATCGAAGTATATTATTTTGAACCTAGCAGACCCAGAACCTCTAGAAAGGATTTTGTAACAATCCTAAATAGTTTAAAAGGCGAAATTAAAATTTGTAATCCTTACTTGAATAAAGACACTCTAAAAGCAAGTAAGACTTATTTATGCAAAGTTAATAAGAGAATCTCTTGAAAGATTATCAAAAAAACAATGGGGCACCACACCTTTTAAAGGGTGGTTTTCAATTCTTGAAATAAAAATTTAGAGCATATATACCTTTTTGGTCAACATATAGAAAGTTATTTTTTATCTACCAAAACCTTTATAAACTTTAGTTTATACGTTTAAACTAATATGGAAACGATTAAACTAAAGTTTACACGATTGCAGAATGAGATTTTTTGTCTTATGTGTTTAAGAACCGGAGAAAAATTAAATTTAAGTGATATTTCAAAAAATCTTAATGTATCTGTAACAGCAGTCTCAAAATCTATTAAACAACTTGAAGAAATTAAATTAATAAATATTGAAAAAGATAAAAAGATAAATTTGATTTTAGTCTTTCTTAATAGAACAAACAAAAGGGCAATTCAATTAAAAAGAGTGGAGAATCTGAAAATGATTTACAAATCTGGTTTAAGTGATTATCTAGAAGAAGAATATTTGGGTGCAACTATTATCTTATTTGGAAGTTATTCAAAAGGAGAGGATACAATTCAATCTGATATTGATATTGCGATAATAGGTCGAAAAGAAAAACAAATAAATTTAAAGAAATTTGAAGATATTTTGAATAGAAAAATCATTATTAATTTTTATTCAAAATTTTTAGAGATTCATAAGCATCTTAAAGAAAATTTATGCAATGGAATTATTCTAACAGGAGGAGTAGAACTATGACAATTAAGAATTTTGGAGATTATGTTAATGAAGGAATTGTAAGAACACAACAACCAGACTTATCAAGAGCTAAATATTTGATAGAAGAAACAAAAAAATCTTATAGTTCTCTAAATTTATTTGTTAAAAATGTCAATATAGATAATAACACTGCTAATACTATTATAAAATTATGTCATGATATCATTCATGAACTTATCAGGGCTATTATGCTAAAAAAAGGATATAATGCTGTAGGAAATGGTGCTCATGAAGCTGAAGTTTCATATTTAAAGTTAATCAGTTTTAGTGAAAAGGAAGTTTGGTTTATAGATCAGTTAAGATATTCTAGAAATTCAATAACTTATTATGGAAAGATTCTTGACAAAGAGTATGCTGAAAAGGTTTTTAAATTTTTGATAAAGAACTATCTTAGACTATTAAAAAAAGCAGAAGAATAAGTTATTTTTAGATACATATTGTTGGGCACAGGTACCTTTTTGGTTCTTCTCTCTTGGGGCATTAATCCTTAGGATTAAATAACCATAAGAAGCATTTTACATATAACCTCAAAAACCACATTAAATCTCTTTACTCTTTTGTAGGATCACTAACTCTACCCATAAATAAAATATTTCCAGTATCTTTTTGTTGAATTGCAAAGATAAATGAATGGTCTGCATTAAAGACTTTTGGTTCTTCAGTTGGACCAGCAGAACCAGCGTTAAGAATAACGGCAGTTGCAGCAGCAGCCTCTGTTCCATACTCTGCAACTTCAATAAATGTCTGGTGTATTACTTCTCCAATATATAACTCGCCATTTGGACTTTCAGCAGTTGGAGGGCTAATCCCGGTAAAATCAGCTTCAGGATATTTAAAAGCAGTAGGCATCCCCATCTCCTTCAAATCCTTAGCCATAAAATATTTTGTTTCAAACTTAAATTTTGGTAAACTAACACCAACTTCCTGAACTTCCATACTACTCTTCCATTCATCAAGTTTAGATTTACTAAAAATATCTTCCAAATCTTTAATATTATTCTCATTAGGTAATATTAAAATCATAGAAATGTCGTCTCCAAGATAATCCATTTCTAAAATTTGCATATCTTCTGTTTCTCCATAATTAAAATTATTTTTTTGATGCATCATTTTAACATCAATATTTTCTCCTGAATCAAGTTTAAACTCTCCATCATTAGTATTTTGAACATCAAACTGACTAGACCAATTAGCTTTAAAATAAATAGCATTAGTAAGAACTAATCTAGTCTCAGGATTTAAAACTCCTGCTGGAATTAAATCTTTTATTTTATCATTGGTTTTATCTTCTACCCAGCTATTAATAGTAACTCTAGAATTTTCAGTATCTGTTTTAAAATCAAGATTAGTAACTTTTCCATTATAAACACTGTCTACAAGATTAAAATAAGAATCAATAAAAGAATAGTCTTCTTGTGCCCATAAAGCATTAGCAACACCGAATTTATAGGTTTTATCTTCTTTATTAAGCTCATTATTAATACTAATAAAATCAGAGTGTATTTTTTCCTTATCATTTGGTAAATGCAAAACAGCTTGCATTTCTTCTGCTGTTTTTCCATTTGCACCTTCATAAGTCATTGCCAATGCAGAGGAGATACTATAAGGTGAAAAAAACATATTTCCATCATTAGTTTTATATTTTGAGTATAAATCTATTGAAAACTGATTATTTGCATCAACCACATTATTTAATTTAGAAGTAGGAATAGGATTCTCATTTCCAGGTAAAGAATCTTGTTTAAATAAAAACAATCCTCCAACTAAGAGTATTAAAACTAAGATGCCTAATCCAATCCAAATTGTTTTTCCCATAACAACTATACTTTTAACCTCTTTTTAAATGCTTTTCAGACTTCAATTTTAATTGAAGTCTTTATAATATAATAGAATTATATCTTTAAAAACATTATGTTAGCTTTAAAACAATTAACCACTCATTTTTGCAAAAGTTAACTCCATCAAAACCAATTATATTTCTAGATTTATAAAATACTCTTATCTTTCATATTTTTAGGTTCTAAAAACAATTATTTAATATTCTCCTAAAGAATAAGTTTAAAATTACATAATTCAAAGATTTTTATTTTAAAAACCTATAAAATCAATAACCTAAAACTTTAAAAAAGACTTTTTGTTTTAAAAAACATAGA
>CAZGSA010000078.1:0-4909 GCA_964528215.1 Candidatus Woesearchaeota archaeon | reverse complement strand
CTCATGAAGAGAAAAAAGCTTATTTTACAATTGATGTTAATAAAGATGGAACTTTAGAATCTAAGATAAATGTCAAATTTACTCCAGATGGAGAAGGAAATGGAGTAGGATTGAGTTCAACAGTTATAGTTATTACGGGGGAACCAGGGGATTTAATTGAAGATATTGATGAAGAGACTGATATTAAAAATAATAATTCAGAGTTTAGTTTTAATCCTACAAATCCAATAACAGGAGATGTAGCTGGAAAAGGGATTAAGATAAGCAAAACTCTAGTTGCAATTACAGTAACATTGATTATTTTTATAATTTTTATAATTTTAGTTTTAATTGCCTATTTTAAAAATAAGAGAGTTGATAAAAAACAAATTAAATCAACAAAAAGAGTTTTAAAGAAATGACTAAGAAGTTTTCCTTTTTTACAATTGGAGTATTATTTTTGATAATATCAATGTTGAGTATTGTCTCTGCTGCAGAGATTGGTTATATTGTTAAGAATTCTGATTCTGTTAATCCAATAATTACAAATATTTTTAGTGAAAAAGGATTGAGTTATGAAGAAATTAAAGATAATACTATTGCATTGACTGATTTTTCTAAGTATAGTTTATTATTTATTGAAGGAGACCCTGTTAACAGAGACCTTATCCCCTATAGTAGTTCTAGTGTAATATTTTTTAATAAGAGAATTGCAAATGAAGTTTGGGGGGTATCCTATGGTTCTACAACAAATAGACAGCTTAAAGTTTATGATAGCAATAGCGTTATCTTAGAAGGGGTTGTCTGGGGTGGTGATTGGGAATTTCCTGTCTATACTAGTTCAAAGGCAATACATTATTTAAATACAAAACCAAGTAGTGTAAGTAATGTTGCAGTTGCTTTAGGAAGCCAACACTGGAATGATGGTGTTATTACAACTCAGATAAATTCCCTTACAAATACTAGGGTTATATTTTTTGGTCTGCCTGATGCAGACTACTGGACTCAGAATAGTGAAATAATGTTTAGAAATTCTATTGATTTTGCTATTAGTGGGCAAGATAAAGATAAAGATGGTTTTTATTCAGAAGAAGACTGTGATGATAATGATTTTGATGTTAATCCTAATGCAATAGAAATAGAATATGATGGAAAAGACAATGATTGTATTGCAGGAGATTTAGAAGATTTGGATGGAGATGGGTATACTGCAGATTGTTATTTTGTTTCTGGATTTTGTGAAGTTGTTAATGGGGATGATTGCAATGATTCTGATGATTCAATTCATCCAAACTCACCAGACCTTTCTAAAAATTGTGTAAATGATGCTCCTATTCTAGATATTATTAATAAAATACAAACTGATGAAGGGCAGAATGTTGTTCTTGTTCTTAATGCTAATGATTCAGAAGATGATGAGATTACTTATTTTGTAAATGATGATAGATTTGTAAAGATTAATCAAAATACTTTTGCTTGGCAGACAAATTATGATGATGAAGGTATTTATTTTTTTGAAATAATTGTTAGTGATGGAGAATTAGAAAACAAAGAAAATGTTGAGGTTGAAATTTTAAATGCAAATCAGCCTCCTGTTTGTGAAGAGATTGGTTTAATAGAATGGGATGAAGATGATTCTGCTAGCTTGAATTTAAATAACTATTGCAAAGATAATGATGGAGAAGAAATTGAATTTGAGGTTTATGATACTTCTGATAATACTCATGTTACTCTAACTAACTTAATTAATGGAGTTGCAGAATTTGATTCTGAACAAGACTGGAATGGAGAAGATTGGATTAGGTTTAAAATAATTGATGAATCTAATGGAGAAACTTTGACCAATAAAATAATGCTTAGAGTTTTACCTATTAATGATGCCCCATATTTAAATGGTCCAATTGATAATATAACTCTTAATGAAGACACTAATTATACTGATTATCTTAATTTAAATGAACATTTTTCTGATATTGATGGAGATTTTATTGTTTTTAGTGTGGTTGAAAATAATCATGTTAATATAGTAATAGATGAATCAGGAATGGTTAGTTTTTATCCAGAATCTGATTGGTATGGAACAGAAACAATTACAATTAAAGCAAGTGATGGACAGGTAGATGTTAATTATGATTTTGATTTAAATGTCTTAGATACTAATGAGCCTCCTGAATTTCTTGCACTAGATTGTGATGTTGAAATTAATGAAGATAAGTTTTATGAGTGTGAATTAAAAGCAACTGATGTTGATGGGGATAATTTTATTTTTAGTGTTATTTATGAGGATAATCTAAATTGTGAAATAGAAAATAATATTTTAACTTATAGGGGTTATGAAAACTATTTTGGAAGTGCAGAATGTATGTTAAGTGTTAGTGATGGGCAGGCAAGTGATGAATCTTTGCTTGAAGTAAATATTTTAAATATAAATGATGCTCCTGAAATTACAAGTTATTCTCCCGAGAATAGTCCAAGATTATTAGCTAATACTAATAATGTTTTTAAAGTAACTGCAGAAGATATTGAAGGAGATAATAATATCCAAACTAGCTGGATTTTTAATACTGAAGAGGTTGGAACTGGAAGTTTTTATGTTTTTAATCAGGAAGAAGGAAGATATAAATTAAAAGCAGTAGTTAGTGATGGTATAGATCCTAGTGAACATATTTGGGATATTTTTGTAGGAGATATTTCAGATTTTACTTGTGAAGAAGTTAGTGGTTATAATTGTGATAGTGATGAAGTTTGTTTAGAAGGAGAATTATTAGGAGTTTCTGATTCAACTAGTTGTTGCAGTGTCCAATGTTCTGAAAAACCTCCTGAATTCAGTGATATTAGCGGAAGAAAGAATAAAAGCAGTGAGATAGACATTAGGATAACTAATCCTGATCTTAATGAAGAGTATAAAATCGGAGATACAATTGGAGTAAAAATAGAAATAGAAAATAGGGTAAATAAAGATATTGATGCAGAGGTGTCTGCTTATTTATATGATATAACTAAGGATAAGATAATAGATAGAGAAAAAGACAAAACAAACATTGATTCAAATAATGAAAGAACAATAAGTTTAGATATTAAACTTGATGATGACCTTGATGAGGGAAACAAGTATGCAATATTTGTAAAAGTAGATGCTGAAAATGAAGATACAAATGAGGATTATTATAATGAAGAGTATGTTAGAATAGATTTAGAAAGAGATGCAGATGATGTGATTATTCAAAAATTTATTCTTAGTAGAGAAGAAGTTGTATGTGGAGATAGTCTTGAAGCTGAAATTAAGATAATAAATATGGGAAGTGATAAGCAGGATATTATAATAAAATTAGAAAGTGCAGATTTGAATATTTATAGAGAGACAGAAGAGCTTAAAATAGAAGGTTATGATAATGATGATACTATTAATAAAATATTTAGTATTCAAATTCCCGAAGATATAAAATCTGGAAATTATAATCTAAAAACCAGTGTTCAATTTGATGGATATTCTGTTTTTAATATAAAAGAGTTGATTGTTAATTGTATAGATGAAAAAACAGAGTTTACACAAACAGATATGATTAGTCTTGGATACCAAACTGCTAATGCTACTCTAAACAGCAATAGCGAATTAGGAACTATTGGAAAAACAAATAATAGTTTTGTTAAAACAGCGATGATAATTATGCTTATTGTTTTAATACTTGCAGGAATAATTATTTTTGTGATGATTATTACTTATTTGATTAGATTAGCTGGTTAATGTTTGTCAAGAAAATTATTTTATATTTGTTCTCAATCTATGAGATCAATCAAAAATGGTTTTTTAGGAACGTCTTCAATATTATTAGCAGATCTATGTCTACATGCGTCAATTTCATATTGAGTAGATAACAAATATCTATCATTTGAACCATCAGCATCTTCAACTCTAACCGCATAATACCAAGCATTTTGGTTTCCAAATTTTCCTTTATTATACACTTTAATCAAACGACCTTTTACAGCAAATCCACATTCCAATCTAATTTCATCATCAGCAAATCCCCAATCCAGTTTGTCTTCAGGATTTCGTTTCGCTCTATGTTCTCCCAACTGTAATTGTTTTTCTGTTAATAAGGCACACCATTCATGTTTGCCTTTATGATCTTCTAACCAAATAGCATAATAAAAATCTTTTGCATTTGTAAGAACAGGTTTATCAGTATTTTGTACTTTTAAAATTCTTCCTTTTCTGACTTTGAATTCATCGTTTAAAATAATACTCATGTTGTATCTCCTATTTAATTTTTATATTTATCAACATATTCAGTCTTTAAAATACTTTGAACTGCATTATCAAATGTCAATCTAAATTCTGGATCTGTTTTATACATCTCAGGTGCAGCTCTTGTATAAAACGCATTTCCATTATATCCATTTAATTTCTTATAAGCTTTACCACTAATTGCGCCATTATTCCATAATAGATTGAAATTAGACCAGAAATTAGAAACTCCTGTTGTGAAATCTACAATCAATTCTATTTCAATATTAGGTGTAAACAACTTATTCTTAATACAACAAACTTTCAATTTATAACCATTAAGACCATCATAAACTTTACTATCAATATCTGATGATTGCTTTAACATCACAACATGGAATGCATTATATTGTATTGCGTTACCACCGGGCATTGTTTTATTCATACCAAGATATTTCAAAGAATTTTGTGTTTTAGTAACACCAATATCAATTTTATCTCTAAGCTGATTAACAGCTATAAGAGATACATTAAATTGACGAAGTTTTGAAATATATTTAGGGAATGCCATTGAGAAAATTCTAGATCTCAAACCCAACATTTTAGCAGGATCTAAAGTTTCAGCAGCAAGTTCTTTATCAGTAGAAGTATTAGCCACAGAATCCCAAGCTATAAGAGAAGGTCTATGAATTAAATCATTTT
>CAZGSA010000077.1:0-5028 GCA_964528215.1 Candidatus Woesearchaeota archaeon | reverse complement strand
AAACCTCTCTTACAAGCTATGAAGAGTTATTTAGTATAATTGGTTACCAGGTACTTAAAATAAAAAAATTTAAATACCTCTTGATTCTAAAAATATGTAATGGTAGGTCTTAAAAGAAAAATAAGTTTTGATTATATTAAAAAAGTTTTAACTGATTCTCTAAGTTTAAAAAAAGATAGCAGAATTAAACCAGGTATGTTTGTAAAAGATTTAAGTAATAAATTTGAATCTGGAGATATGATTGTTATACTATTTAATCTTAGAATTAGTCCTAGAGAATATTATAGTGGAGGAAATATAACTGAACAGGGAAGAAATGCTCTTAAAAAAATTGGTACTAAACTAGGAAATAGGGGAAAAAGAAAAAAATGTTATGACTTTGGACAGTTATCAAAAGTTAACTCTGCTCAAGAATTTAATGCTCAAATCCGGGTGGAAGATTTGGTTTATATGACATTTTACAACCAATGATTAAAAACCAAATAATTTATAAAGGCTTTTTATGAGTTAAATATATAAAATACTAATAATTTATGATTATACTATGCGAGAAATATATATTTTCTCGATTAACATAAAAACAAATATTGAGGCATTTTAACATGTTAGAACAATTTGAAGATAAATTTACTAAATATGAAGTTGCTCGTATTCTAGGAGCTAGAAGTCTGCAACTGGCAATGGATGCTCCTGTCCTTCTTAAAATGAGTAAGGAAGAGGAAGAAGACCTTAATTATGATACTTTAAGAATTGCTGAGAAAGAATTAGCATCTGGTGTTCTGCCAATTACTGTTAAAAGACCATTACCTAAAAAATCTGAAAAGCAAGTAAAAAAACTCTCTGAAAAAGAAATTAAAGAAAAATTAGATGAACAAGCTGAAAAAGAGAAAAAAGAAATTGAAAAATTAGATGAAACAGATTCTGAAATTGAAGTAGATGAAGAAAAAAAGATTAAGGAACAAGGAGAGATTATGGAAATGGCTAATCCTGAAGATGAAGTTGAAGTCGAAGAAGAAGATAAAGAAGAGATTTAGTTCTAAAAGTAAAGATTGAGAATTTGTTTTTGAGAAGATTGATTTTTATTTCTGTTTAACATATGGATTTAGAGAATTTGTCTAAGGTGAATTCGAGTTAAGAGATTTACAAGGTTTCATTGAGAAAAGTCTTTGGTTTGTGCAGAGTTTAAATCTAAATGGAATAAAAATCCTATTATGAATATTTAAAAGTTCTTTCATAAGTTTTATGGTCCATCCAATCTAAGATAATTGAGACAACTAATATCTCTTAATTTTCAATAGAATATAAATAATCTCCAAACGGGTGTGTTATCCAAATCTTTTTATAATATTTATAATTTCTTGCTTGTCATGTTTCTTTTGATTATTATTAGGATTCATAAATCCATTTTTGGACTCTTTACCAATATAATCCAGAATTCTTTGAATATCCTGGCTAGAAATTGGTTTATCTCTTTTTACATTTAGTAATTCATCTAACTGTAAGAGGGTTTCTAATTTTCCATTATATTCTATTCCATAAATCTTTGGAGGATTGATGGGAGAGATTCCTAATCCTAGCATAGGGGTTGTTGATTCAAAATCTTCGCTACCAAATAATTCATAACCATCATAACAGGTAACATGATAATTTTCAAAAGCAGCTTCTAAAACCTCTTGTGGAGATTGGACACAATAACCAACAAGAGTCTCTTTTCCAGGAGAACGCATACTAAAACCTGTTGTGTGGTAATAGGAAATTAAAGAAACTGTTGTGAATTTTCCTTTTGTTGAATCAACAACAGGGTTTTGTTTCCAAGTGGATGTGAATAATCTAGGACCTTTGATTTTTTCTGGAATTGCAACTTTTCTTTTCATTTTAAAAAGAATTAACTAAACTATAAAAATATTTGGATTATATAATTCATAGTTAAATTGAACATGTCTTTAGATGGCATTCCCCATTTAAATAAATGAAATGCGATAATATTATAAAACCTACTTGCCTATAATAGAAAAGAGGTAAAGATGATAAAAAAGATATTTGCAAAAGCTGTTTGTGATTCTAGAGGTGAAAAAACAATTAAGATTATTGTTAAAACTAAAAAAGGTAAATTTATTACTTCTGCTCCTGCTGGAAAATCCACTGGAAAATATGAAGTTAAAAGCTATGCTCCAACTCTTTCTCATGATATTCAGATTATTAATCTGTTAGATATTAAAAAGATTAATAAAATAATTAATGAGAAGATTAATAATAACTCGATAAAACAAAAAAATAAAACTTCTCTCTTAAAATCTGCAAGAGTTATTGATATTGTTAAATCTTTTTCTATCTTGCGGAATATTGAAAAATTATTAAATAATAGAATTGGTGGGAATAGCTTATTTGCCTTAGGGGCAAGTTTGCTTAAAGCTTTTGCAAAAGAATCTAGATTAGAATTATGGGAATTTTTATCAGGAGAGAGAAAAATTAAAAGTATTAATATCAGACCGGTTGGAAATACTATTGGAGGCGGCTTGCATAGTAAAGGTATCAATGGAATCTGTCCTGATTTTCAAGAGTTTCTTTTTATTAGTAATGGTGAGAACTTTGCTGAGAGAGTCAGGGTTAATGATATGGCCTATAAAATTGCTGGAAAATTATTAAAAGGAAGAAAAAGAAATGATGAAGGCGGTTGGGAAACTAATAAAACTAATGAAGGTGTTTTGAGCATTATGAAAGAGGTTCAAGATATTTTAAAGAAAAAAGGTTTGAGGGTTGATATTGGATTAGATATTGCTGCTTCTTCATTTTTTAAAAATAAAAAATATACCTATAAAAATAAAAAACAGAAATTAAATAAGAAAGAACAAATTAATTATATTTCAGAATTAATTAATAGGTATGGATTGTTTTATATTGAAGATGGATTAGATGAAAATGATTTTTCTGGTTCTAATAAATTACTTAATAAAATTAAGAAAATAGGAAATAGCTGTTTAATTGTTGGAGATGATTTAACTACTACTAATCCTATTCGTTTAAATAGAGCAATAAAGATGAAAAGTATTAATGCTATTATTGTTAAACCAAATCAAATTGGCTCACTTTTGAAAGTTAAAAAAGTTATTGAAATCTGCAAGAACAAAAGAATTAAAACTATTATCTCCCATAGGTCTGGAGAGACTTTAGATAATACTATTGTGGACTTAGGTGTGGGATTTGGTGTTGATTTTATTAAAACAGGTATTTGTGGGAAAGTTCGAAGAAGTAAATTGAATCGGTTGATTAGAATTGAGAAAAAAATTAATTGAAAATTTATTTATAACTTCCTATTTGGGTTTGGTAAGAAGAATCTTTATGGTAATTTGTTTTATTTTTATTACAAGTAGAAAATATAGTCGCTGTTAAAACTCCTCCAAAAATTGTTAATTTAAAAAGCTTTTTTAAACATCCATCTGCTATTCTTAATTCTGCTTTGATAACCTCTTGTTCTAAATCTTCCATATTAAATAAACTTTTTTATCTTAAAAATTATTTTATTCCAAAGGTCCTGTAAAATCTTCTAATTCTGCTGTGAAAGGCAAATTCTTATTTTTGCAATATCCTCTTGTGAGAATATAAAGAATGCAACCAATTGACTTCCGAGATTTATTATTGCATGGAATTAAATTTGTAATATTAGTCGTATAATTATTTGTATCACAAAGTGAAAGGACTGGTTTTTTTAATCTTGCAGTATCATTTAAGGCATTTTTATCTATCCACGGGTCACAGATCATTGTTAATTCTGCTTCAAAAAAATCTTCTAATTCTAGATTAGTTGTAATTCCTGAAGGATATTTTTTTGTAAAAGCTCTTATTCCTGTAATCTTTTCAAAAAGTTTAATAGGGGGCCATCCTGCTTCTCTTTTACAAGTGATATAAATATTTTTTGGTTCATATTTTATTAAAAAATCTATTGCTTCTCTTAATTTTTCATCAATAACTGCAGTATTAATAACTGCCAATCCATCAGCCCTTCTTTTATAAACATATTTTTTCATATGAGGTGTTATTACCTTAGTACCTAGATGAACAGCACATTTAATATAATCTTCCAAGGGAATAAGTGTTTCTTTTTTACCGTCTACATTTTCTTTTATTTCTTTAGATTCTTTCTTAACTTGTTTTTTTGTTATCTTTTCAGAATCTTTTTCTATTTTTTTATCTGAAAAATTTTCCTTAACTATTTTTTTTTCTTGTTTTTTAATCTTTTTTATTTCTTTTTCATCTTGCGAAATACGCTGTTTTAGTTCATCTGCTAAACTCTTTAAAGTTTTTTCATTTTCTGTTTCTTGATTTACCATAAAGATTTATTGAGAGGTTGATTTATAAAGGTTTCTTTTGTGGTCTTGAAACAAAGAAATAGAATCTTTTCTGTACTAAAGTTTTAGAAACAAAAAAAATTTATAGTTTTTCTGGTTCAAATACTGAAGAAATTTAATTTATATTCTATTAATTTGTCGTTGAGAAGATTATTTTTTCACAATAGAAACCTTTATATAGACTAATTATGATTGTGTTTTATAAAATGTTAATCATATTAACTAGGATGATTGCCTTAAATAACTCTAAGTTAGGGTATGATGTAGTAGAGTAGTTAAACTAGTTACTATACTTATTTTCTTAAAGCAGAATTGGAGGCAAATTAAAGATTATTAATAAATAAATTATGATTTATACTTTTCTGAAAAGTGTTAGTTATATTTTAAATTTTATAATCTCGTAAATCCAGTTTATCCTGCTGGCGGATGCGGCTATCTGGTTTATAATTAGGCATGCAAGTTTTTTCGAAAGAAAGGCGAACTGCTCAGTAACACGTAGCTAACCTACCCTTAGGTCAAGAATAACCTCGGGAAACTGAGGCTAAGACTTGATAGAATATATTTTCTGGAAGGAGATATTTTTGAAACTCGAGCCTAAGGATGGGGCTGCGGCTGATTAGCTTGTTGTTGGTGTAATGGACTAACAAGGCAATGATCAGTAAGGGCTCTTAGCGGAGAAGCC
>CAZGSA010000076.1:0-5032 GCA_964528215.1 Candidatus Woesearchaeota archaeon | reverse complement strand
AAACCTCTCTTACAAGCTATGAAGAGTTATTTAGTATAATTGGTTACCAGGTACAAAAAAAAGAAATGTTTATAAACTTGGATTTATTTTAGTTATTATGGATAAAAAAGTGGTTGTTATACTGGTGATAATAGCATTAATTTTAGCAGTTGCATCTGTAGCTTTTACCATGCTTGATTCTGGAAAAAAAGTTTCTACAAATACTTCTCAAGGTTCTGATAGTTCTGTTGAGCAAGGAAAAGTAGGGATAGAAATTATTCCTTCTGATATTGAAGACAAAGGCAATTTAAATGAAAATGGATAAAGTAAATTTAGTGGGTTATATTGCAATTATTATTATAATTCTTTCTCTTGCTACTTTTGGTTTTGAATTAACAGGTAGGGTTACAGATACTGCGCAAGTGAATGTAACAATTGAATCAACAGCTAATCTTCAGTTTACAGATGCTGTTATTAATTTTAGCTCTGGAAGAGTTGATGTTGGGCAAGCTTCAGCTACTTTAATTAGTAATCATACTGAAGCTACAAATGGAAACTGGACTTGGTCTGCTGATGAACTTACTTTAGAAAATTTAGGTAATGTTAATCTTACTGTTAATTTAAAAAGTGATAAAACAGCAGATAGTTTGTTAAATGGGACTTCGCCTGTGTTTCAATATTCTGTTAATAGTTCAGAACGTTCTTCTTGTGTTCAACAAGAAGGAGGTATTACTCTGATTGCTTGGAATGATGTTAATGTTACTGGTCTTGGTACTGTAATTTGTAATCCTATGGGTTTTGAAAATCATAAAGATTTGGTTACTATTTATGTTAAATTAGTTGTTCCTTCTGATGCTGCAATAGGTTCTCGTGTTGCTACATTTACTGCAACTGGAACTGCTGCTTCTTAATTGTTTTTTGATTTTATTATTTGATTAATGATTTTTAAGTATAAATAAGATGATAAGCTGATAACTAGATAATGTTTATAATTGTTTTGAGATTAGGTTATGTAGATTATTCTGAGATTAGCGGATTGATTAGTTATTTGTTGATTAGAGCAAGAGTTAGATGGAGATATAAAATTTAGAGTTATTTAGATAAATAAGTAGGTTTTATAGAAGATGTTGAATATGTCTTGTTTTTTAAGTATGCTTGATGGTTATGATTAATCGAAAAATTTAAATATGTGTTTTTATTTGTATACACAGAATGGTAAATATAACATTATCAATTTCTGAAGATTTGAAAAAAGAAATTCAAGGCATGAATGAAGTTAATTGGAGTGCTGTTATGAGAAAGGCTTTAAAAGAACATATAAGAAAAGTTAAGATTGCTGAAACAATAGCAGTAAAGAGTAAGTTAACAAAAAAAGATGTTGAAGAACTTGATAAATTGGTTAAGTCTTCTATGGCTAAAGAATTAGGATTGAAATGAAACTTATTGTAGATTCAAATGTTGTAATCTCTGCCTTGATTAGAGATTCAAAAACAAGAGAAATAATTTTAGAATCAGATATAGACTTTTTTATCCTGAGATAGGTTTAAGAAATTTAGATAAACATAAACAACTAATAATTGAAAAAGCAGGAATTAGTGAATATGAATATAATCAATTATATAAAATAATTTTTGAAAAAATTGTTCTTATTAAGGATGAGGTTTTTCTTGAAAAATTAGATCAAGCAAAAGAGATAATGGGAGAGGTTGATATAGAAGACGTTCCATTCATAGCATTAGCTTTATCAATTGATAATCATGGAATATGGACTGATGATTCTCATTTTAAAAAACAAGAGCAAATAAAAGTTTATACTAGTGAGGAGTTAATTAGATTTAATTAAACAAGAATAGGAAATATAAATAATTGTTCTGAGATATTATCTTTTAAGAAAGAGTATTAATCTTCTATAAAAATTTAGGTTATGTAGGGGAGATTAATTTAAGACTTAGAGAAAACTTTAAATTATAGTGGTAGCCATTGTTTTTTTTTGATTTGTTGATTAGAGCAAGAGTTAGATGGAGATATAAAATTTAGAGTTATTAGAATATATGAGTTAGTTTTATAAAACTTAAAATAGTTAATATAATATGAAAATTGTGAAAAAAAAGGTGATTTTATTAGTTGTGGGTTTAGTATTTTATTTATTAGTTTTATCTTTACAAATTAATTTTGTTAGTGCAGGAAGTGTGGGAATTAGTCCTGCTAAATTTGATTTTTTTTTTGAACCAAATTTAGAAAAAACTTTTACATTTACTGTATATAATTCTGATTCAGAAAAAGGAGTTCAGTTATATGTTAAAGGAGATTTGTCAGAATATGTTGAAGTTAGTAAGATGACTTTTGAAAAATATGGTGGAAAATTTGATGTTACTATTAGGTTGCCTAATAAAATTGATAAGCCTGGTAAGCATCGCATTCTTATTGGAGCTGCAGAATATGTAAATGAATCTGAAATTAGAAATAGTATGGTTGGAGGGATTGTAGCTATACAGGTGCCAATTGATATTTATGTTCCTTATCCTGGAAAATATGCAGAGGCAAAATTTGTTGTAGATGATATAGAACAAGGAGAAGATTTAAAATTTAATTTAATAATTGATAATCTTGGAACAGAAGACATTAGTGTTAATCCTTTTATAGAAGTTTTTCAAGATAATAATAAGAGTGAGAATAAGATTTATGATAAGACTTTGGAATTAGAACATATACTTTCTAAAGAATCTTTAACTTATAAGGGTGTTTTAGAAGGTTCTGATTTTACTTCTGGTAAATATTTTGCTATTGCAAATATAAATTATGGAGATTTGTTAAGAATTCAAGATGAGTTTAGAGTTGGACAGCTCCTTGTTAATATAACTGATTATTCTTATCAATTTGAATCAGAAAAAATTAATAGATTTAATATAGGGGTTGAGAATTTATGGAATTCTAAACTAGAAGATGTTTATGCTCAAGTCAGGGTTACTAATCAGGGGAATAAGATTGATGATTTTACTACTTCTTCTGTTTCTTTAGCTCCTTGGGAAAAAACTAATCTTACTGGATTTTTTGATGCTTCTAATATTGAAAAAGGAAAATATGTTGCAAATATAAATGTTGTTTATAAAAATATAACAACTCATAAACTTGTTACTATTTATGTTAATAATCTTGCTAATGGATTTAAATGGTTCGGTTGGATGATTGCAGGGGTTATTATGTTCAGTGTTTTTATAATTCTTGTTATAGCAATTATTATTTACCTAATAGTAAAAGTTAAGAAATTAAGCCAGATTATTAGAATTAAGAAAAAAAAGAAATAAGGGCTGTATTGATGATTATTAAAATTTAGGAATATTTAAATAAATCATTAAACCAGGAAGAATAAGGTGATAATAAAAATAAAGATTGATTAAAAATACAGGCTGTATATCAATAACTTAAGATAGGTAATGCTAAAGAAGAAAAATAATTAAATATCTTTTGCATAATCTGGGATAATAAAATAGATAATATATTAATAATTAATAGAACATAATGTTATAAAGAAAAGTAGTAATTAAATATTCTTTATATAATCTGGAATAATAAAATAGATAATTATAAATAAATAGGGCGGATTTAAGAGAATATAGAAAAGAGTTGTTAAAATTATTGAGATAATAAATAAATATTAGGATTAGTTCAACTATATAGGGAAAAGGTAATATTGAAGGATAGAAAAGATGGGAGAAAAGCAAAAAAAATCAAAAAAGGTTGGTAAGGGTTTTGCAATTTTTTTAATTATTCTTTTGACTATAATTGTAATTTTGTTTATATTTGTCTTGATTAATAGATTTTCAGTTTTAGAAAAAAAAGAAATATATGCTGGTGTAATTGTTGGAGATCATGCTGGATTTGATTTAAATAAAACTGCTTTGACTTTTGGGATGGTTAAACCTGGAAATTCTGGCTCAAGAGGATTAATGATTGGAAATGATTATGGTAAAAAAGAAAAGATTGTTATAACAAGTAGGGGAGATATTTCTGATTTTTTAATTGTTTCTGAAAATGATTTTGTTTTAGATATTGGAGAGAAAAAACAAGTTGAATTCTCTGTCTTTATTCCTAAAGATATTGAGTTAGGAAAATATGATGGGGAAATTATAATAACCGCTAGAAGGTTTTAAATCAAGAGAAATTAGTGCTTTTTAAAAATTAGGATTAATATCTCTTAGGATTTTGAATTAGGTATATGGGACGATTGCTGAGAATATTAAAATACAGGAAAATATAAATAGAATTAATTTTTTTAAATATAGAAAAAAGAATAATGAAATTTGATAAATTTGATTTAATAGGGTATATTTCTATACTAATTATCATTCTTATAATCATTAGTATGAGTCTTGAATTAACAGGAAGGGTTTCTGATTCCTCTCAGGTTAATATTACTATTGAACCTTTTGCAGCAATTAATTTTACATTGAGTAATATTAGTTTTGGAACAGGTGCTGTTGAAGATGGACAGTTAAATGCTAGTCTTGATACTTTAGGGAATATTATTCGAGGAAATTGGAGTGTTGTTAGAGATGGTTTTAAAATAGAAAATGTTGGAAATGTTAATGTTACTTTGGATTTAAAAAGTGGTAAAACTGCGGCAGTATTTTTAGGGGGGAGTAATCCTGATTATGAATATAATATTAGTGAAAATGAAACTGGGAGCTGTTCTGGAGGAAGTATTAGTCTTAATAATTGGTATGATATTAATACTACTAATCCTGGGACTAGGATTTGCAATTTGTTTTTATGTAAGGATTCTAATGATACTATTGAAATTGATTTACATTTAATTGTCCCTTCTGATGCTCAACCAGGTTTAAAATCAGATATTTTTACTGCAACTGCAACTTCTTTGTAGATTAATTGAGGGGTTGATTTTTATTAGTTATTGAAGAAATTTATATTTTTAGAGTGGAGAAGGATTAATTAGTAAGAATATTTTACCAAAAGTTTTATAAAGATAATTAGACTATGTATAAATATTTCTAAGATATCTACTGCCTTTAGGCAGTAGCGTAATGTATTTCTA
>CAZGSA010000075.1:0-5034 GCA_964528215.1 Candidatus Woesearchaeota archaeon | reverse complement strand
ATCCATAACCATGAATAATAACTGATTTGAATCAACAATTGCAAATCTTGCTCTTATCCCGTCAGCATCTTTTATTTCAGCAATTTTTGATAAGTCTTTTGCAATTTGCTTGTTCTCAGGAGTAATCTGGCTTGCAATTCTGATTACAACTCCTCTTTTTTTTGCTTTTTCCAAGCTAGGCAATAATGCATCTAATTTTCTATTCAACCCAGAAGCAGTTGTAACAATTGTAATTGTTTTTTCAGCTTCTCTTATCATCATATCTAAATGATTATAAACATTTTGTCTTCCTTTAACACTTCCAGATAAATCAGAAGGTTCAACAAATTTAACACCATTAGTAAATAAATTATTTAATTCATCTAAAATATCTTCTCCTTTTAGACGCTCTAATCTCTTGCTCTTTTCTTGAGCACCAGTTATAAGATTTTTTTTAACCCTCTCAATAACTTCTTCAGGTTTTAATGCAACAAATTTAATTGGCTTGCCTAATTTCATAACAATAAATCCTTTTTTTTCTAAAGTTTCTAAGATATCATAAGTCCTTGACCTAGGAACATCAGAAATATTACTAAGTTCCCCAGCAGTACTCACTCCTCGAGAAAGAAGTGCAGTCCACACTCTTACTTCATATAGATTAAGATCAAATATTTTCCTAAGCCTGTTTAAAAACTCTTCTTTTACTATCATTGTTTTTCCCTCTTTAGATTATTAAACAATCCCATCATAGTATTTAAATGTTTTTGTCATTTAAACATAGTATTAAAATATACCCTAGTTTTTTTGATAATTAAGATTCTTTATAATACTTAGAAATATATATTCTAATAGATATTTAAACTTTGCTAAAAGCCAAGATAATCTTCTTGTCTTTAATTTTATCTTCTATTTTTTCATTGTATCTATTAGGAATATTACTAACCTCTACCTTAACACTATTAGTTCTCTCTTTAATTAAATCTAATTGAGATTGAATTAGATTTTTAATTTTCTCATCTCCATCAATAGTTAATTGGATATTATCGGTCTTTACCAATCCAGCTCTTTTTCTAAGGGCTTGAACCTTTCTTGAAATTTCTCTAGCATAACCTTCTGCTTCAAGTTCCTTGTTCATCTTAATATCAAGTTTGACTGAGGCGCCCTGTTGTTTTACAGGAACGACCTCAAGTCTCTTGATATTTAACTGGCCTAGGATTATATTTTGTAATTCTTTGCTAATCTTTTCATTTGTCTTGACTATTGCTCTTGAAAGAGGCCACTTCAAACCAATCTGAGCTTTGTCTCTTTCAGCTAATCCTTTCTCAATAATCTCAAAAACAATCTCAAATTCAGCTTCTAGTTTTTCATTAATTAGTTTATTATCAGATTTAGGCAATTCAGTTAAATGGATAGATTCTTCTTTAACAATATTTTTCTCTTTTAGGTTTTGCCATACTTTCTCACTAGTAAAAGGAATTATTGGAGAATATAATTTAATCAAATTGATTCTTATTGTATTCAAGATTTCATAAACTTCTTCATTTCTATTTCTTATTAATTGAATATATTTCCTGCTTAAATCAAAGACAAACTTTTCTAATTTCTGAATAACTTCTGAAAATCTATAATTATTATAATCTTCTCTAACCTCTTTAACAAGTTTATTAAATTTACTTAAAATCCACTTATCCTCAATTTTAATATCTGATTTTTTATTTTCTAATTGCTCAACAAATCTATTAACATTATTTAAAATCATAAAAATCTTTTGGATTTCTTTAAATTCTTTTTCATCAAAAGAAAAATCTTCTCCTTTTGATAGTTTTGCAAAATAATATCTCAGATAATCTCTTCCATATTTCTCTATAATGTCCTGAGGTGAAATAATATTTCCTAAAGATTTTGACATTTTCTTTTTTCCTAAATCCATAACCATCCCATGGACTAATACACTATCAAAAGGCTTTTTATCAAACATTATTTCAGATAAAATTAATTGAGAATTCCACCACCCCCTAAACTGGTCTTTTCCTTCTATATTTAGATTAGCAGGCCAAAACTTGTTAAACAAATCTTTTTTATGAGGATAACCTAGTGCTGCCCAGCTAGAAACACCAGAATCAAACCAGACATCTAATACTGCTGAAACTCTTTTTAACTTACCATTTTTACCTTGAATTTCAATTTCATCAATTTCAGGTTTATGAACATTAATCTTGCTTTTTCCAGATAATCTTTTTAGTTCATCAATACTTCCTATAACAATCTTTTCTTTTGTTTCTTCATTATACCAAATTGGCAAGGGAGTTCCCCAATATCTTTGTCTTGAAATAGGCCAGTCTCCAATACCCTCTAACCAAGCTTTCATTCTTAGTTTCATATAATCTGGAACCCAGTTAGTCTCTTCATTATGTTTTAATAATTTTTTTTGAATTTCAGATATTTTTAAAAACCACTGAGGCTGAGAAATCATTAATAAGGGAGATTTATCTCTCCAGCATAGGGGATAATCATGTTCATATTCTAGTTTATATACTAAAAAACCATCTTTTTCTAAATCCTCAATAATTTCTTTGTCTACTTCTCTTGCTTTTTTTCCAGAATATTTTCCAGCTTCTTTTGTTAACAAACCATTTGTAGCAACAGGTGAAGGCATATCAATTCCATACTCTCTTCCCACTTCAAAATCTTCTTTTCCATGCCCTGGAGCACAATGAACCAAACCAGTTCCTTCTTCTGTTGTAACATATCTTGAAGATAAGATAACCTCATACGCTTTTTTTAAATTTAATTTTAAATTTTTGCTTAATGGATTTTCATATTTCCATCCCTCCATTTTATTACCTTTATATTCTTCTTTAACAGTAAAACCTCTTACTAATTTTACCATTAAATCTGAAACCAAATCTTTTGCAATTATCCATCTTTCTCCTTCTACAGTCTCAACTTCTTGGTAATCTACACTAGGATTGACCATTACAGCAGTATTTCCCGGTAATGTCCAGGGAGTTGTTGTCCAAATAATTAAAAAAGTATTTTTTTTATTTTTTAAAGGAAATTTGACAAAAATAGAAGTATCTTTTTGTTTTCCATATTCAATTTCATTAAATGCAACAGCTGTTTCACATCTTGGACATACATGAACAGGATATTTTCCAAGATATAAAAGGTTTTTTTTATCAGCTTGTTTAAATGCACTCCAGATAGCTTCGATATAATCATCATCCAAAGTTAAATAGGGATTTTCCCAATCCATCCAGACTCCCAGATTTTTAAATTCCTCATTCATAACATCAATATATCTTGTTGCAAATTTTTTACATCTGTCAATAAATTTGTTAATCCCAAACTTTTCAATATCTTGTTTATTTTTCAAACCTATTTCTTTTTCAACCTGTAGCTCAATAGGGACCCCATGTGTATCATAACCAGGCCTGTCAAAGACATTAAAACCCTGTAATCTCTGACTTCTCATAGCAATATCTTTTGAGATTTTATTAAGGGCAGTCCCCATATGAATATGCCCTGTTGCATAAGGTGGTCCATCCATAAAATAAAACTTTTTGCCTTTTTTATTTTTAATCTTACTTTTATTATAAATATCTTTTTCTTTCCAGAATTTCAATACCTTTTTTTCACTTTCTTGTGTTTCATTTATTTTATTATCTATCATTGTCTTTACTTAATATTATAATTTAATGTTTTTAAAGGCTACTCATCTTAAGAGGTCTTAACCATCTGGAATATTCATCCCTATGAGTTATATACCTTTTTTCTTCAAAATCTAATCCATTCCAATATTCTCTAGCTTCATTATATTTTCTCTCTAAAACTAATTCTTTAAATCTTTCTCCAGCTAAGTTTAATCTTTTTATATTCTCGGGGTTATCACTATCTTCCTTTTGTTCATTATTTGTTGCAATATCAGCCAAGCTCATTTTAAACTCCTGCAAGCTAGAATAAACAGCTTGCAATTAAATAATAATTATAATACTAGCTATAGAAATTCCAATCTGTTTGCTAGTATTTATTTTCATAAGATTGATAATAAAAAGAGGTTTTTAAATTTTTCTTTCAAATGAAGATAGATGTTCCCACCAAGATTACAGACAAAATGTCTGTATGTTCTTGCCGGACGTAGAGTTATAGAAGGAGGTATAAACTAGTTATTTTTCAACTTTAAACATTTTACCATGTCCAGGAATTATGTAGTCTGCAATCTTCAGGACCTTTTTTCTACTTTCTTTTAATTGATTCTCATCCTTTACATAAACATCTTCATGATTGATCAAACTTTCTTCATCAGTTTTTTGTTCTTCTTCATCTGCCCACCAAAAAACATCTGCTGCGATTATTACTTTGCCTAAATCTTCGGTTTTAACTACCACAGCACAATGAAATTGATCATGTCCTGGAGTTTTAATTATTTCAATATCTGTATCTGGAACTTTTCCTTCATGATCTCTTATTTTACCTTCAAATGAATAAACCGAACTATCATCAATTATCTCTGCATTTTCAAATATTCCTGCTAATAGGCAATGATCTATATGAGTATGCGTCAAAATAACATAATGAATATTATTAATAGAAAGATTTTCTTTTTTTAACGAATCTAAAAGTAGTTTCCTATTCATTCCAGGATCTACAATTATATTCAAATCTTTATCCTGGATTAAAGTAGTTGTGCAAGAGGCTATTTCATAATCTCCTTCTTCTCTTGCATATCCTTCAATTAAAACTTTAACTTTTGCCATAATAAACTAAGAATTTATGATTATAAAAATCTAACTGAAAGTAGAACCAGGTTTCTGGAATCCTGTTAAACAAAATGAAAGAATACAAGAGGTTGAAGATATTGAAGAGAAGCAGGGATTTTTTTGATTAACTAAAATCCGCCTGCACCAATTATAACTATCCAACAAGCTCCAAAAATTAAGAGTGGAAGCACTATTGAGGAGATTATTCCAATTGAGATATATCTTCTTCCTTTAGCGAACCCTAAAATGATTCCAATAATCATTAATCCTTTTTTCATATTTTTCTCAGTATTGC
>CAZGSA010000074.1:0-5068 GCA_964528215.1 Candidatus Woesearchaeota archaeon | reverse complement strand
TATTTTTCTTAAATCCCGGTCATAAACTTTCATATGTTTGGCAAGAAATTCTTTTAAAGTTTTTATAGCCTTGCTTGCTCTTTTATATTCAGGAACTTTTAACCAACCCTTTCTAAGTGGAACAATATATTCTCTTTCAAGCACTTGTTTGGGTTCTGATTGTTTTTTTGCCATTTTAGTTTCTTTATCACTAGCATTTATTTTTTATTTCTTCTTTTCCTATTTCTCTTTAACCTAATTGTTGTTTCTTCTGTCTTCTTGGTTTAATTTTTAATTTTGTTCTTTTCCAATTTCTTCTAACATAAGTTACTGAGGATGGATGTGCTTTTTTACCCTGCCCTCTCTTTTTTAAAACAACCCAAAAAGGAGCCCATCTAGTTTTTTTATTTGCTTTACTTAATTTAATTTTTTTTTGATTTTTTCTTTTTTCATTTCTTTTAATATTCATTTTATGTCAATCTCCTATTATCAACTACATCTTTATATTCAGGGCTTAATAAATTATATCTTAAGACTTCAAAATATTTTTTAGATCCATTAAATCCAACCTTAACCCTCTTAGAACTTCTTATCTCCATTAATTTTAACAATAAGACAGAGTTAGGAGAATACTCTCCACCCATTTCTAAAAATTCTGGATATGCTTCAGTAGGGCTTGCTGTAACAGGATTTCCAAGACAATCAAGTGAGAGAACAAGATAGCCGTCATTCTCCTTTCTAAAATCTGCCATTCTTCTTAAATCAGTATTAGCAATATTATATCTTACAAATCCCCAGCTTTTTCCTTCCATATAAATTTGAGAGCTTTTCTCATTTTTATTTATTTTAGAGACTCCAAATGTTATTAAATCCTCTTCAAGAGTTCCACTAAGCTTATCTTCTTTAAGATAAACAATGATTGGTGATTTAGCTTCAGATAATGTTAATGCTAATGGCATCTTATTTCACACCCTCCAGTAGTTCTTTACCCTTTTCAGTTAATCTTCTTCCACTTCTTTTACCTAATTCTTTAGATTGTTCTAATAATCCAGCAGTTTCAGCTTGCTGTAAAATAACTCTTATCATTTTTCCACTGGCTTTTTTAAACTTCTCAGGCCTCATTCCACGATTCTTCTTGCTTCCATATCTTGTTTTTAATCTATTTACCCCCACAACCTGATGAGTATAAATTTGTCTTAAAATACTTGCTGCCCTCTTATGCCAGAAATTATCATTTTGAGGAGGCCTTTTTTTAGCAACACCTGTTTTAACAAACATGCTCCACTCAGGAGGTTCAATTTCAGGAATATTTTTTAAAAGCTCAGCTAATTTATCATTATATTCATTTGCTGATATTTCATATACTGGAT
Organism: Candidatus Woesearchaeota archaeon; assembly: GCA_964528215.1. Taxonomy (GTDB): domain Archaea; phylum Nanobdellota; class Nanobdellia; order Pacearchaeales; family GW2011-AR1; genus ARS1285. Next base: position 3,719 of record CAZGSA010000074.1, on the reverse strand, counting down.
TCATTTTTTTGTTTTTATCTCAATATTTTAAGGTATTCTCAGGCTGAGGCAAATAGCCTTGAACTAATTAACTTAAATTAATATTTTATAGGATTAATACCCTTCATCAATATTTATATAAGCCATTCCTTACGGAATTAGATGGGCAATGTTTTGCCTTCAAACTTAGAATTATCTAATAAGAGGGGTTTATAAACCTTGCTAAGAACAGTTTTTGACTCTGCTTTAATCTTATCTGCTCCCCTTCCAACAGTCAAGTCAAAGGATTTAACAAGAACATAAAGTGAAAAAATTATTAAAATAATGATTAAGATAATTAATATAATTCTAATAATCCTTGCTTTTTTGTTCATGCATTTATTCATAATTTAATTAATAATGCAGATATTTTAAATGTTATCACATTAATATCTTTTGTTATGTTAAGCAAGAAATTAAGTAGTTCTGCAAAACAATATTCTCATCTGCCCACATTAAATTTTATAAATTATAGATACTTTCAATCCTTAGTAAGGTCTTTTAATCAGAAATATATTTCCCTCAACTATTCAATCTTAATTTCAAGAAGTTATTGATATTTCTTAGAATTAATAATTTTAACCTCTCGCCTTCCGCCATTTTTTTAAAAAAATACTAAATCCCAGGACCCTATGGGTAAATTTAGCCCCTAGCCTTTCTTGGATTTCTTCTGCATATTTTTTAACATCTGCCTTATTTTCACGAGCAGATTTTAAAACACTTATCTTAATTGTAGCATTAGAATGTTTATCTAATCTATTTTTAATATCATTAATAAACTCATTTGTAAGTCCTTTTTTCCCTAATTGTATTTCTTGGTGTGATGTCATTTTGAATTTAGTGTTTTTAATATCTATCTTCTGATTGATTTGGTGTTATGTAGGTAATCTCTCCCTATACTGCCCATATTCATAACCTTATATCTTATTAGTTAATTTAACTTTATCTTTTTTACTTAACTCCTATCTTATCACTTGGAATCGCACTCATAATCTCTTGCCTTGAGATGGGAAAATGAAATTTATCTCTGATAATTTTAGCAATTTTTTCAGCTGCTTGTTCTTTATTAAGATTACCCGGTTTGATTTCCAAAAGAACTTGTTCTTCTCTTTTGGATTTGATTTTTGGAACAGCTCTAAGTTTGCCTTTTTGAATCACTAAAACAAGCTCTGGTTTTATTTTTATTATTTTTTCTTTGTTTTTTACTCCAAAGGTCCCAAGTTTCATTAATTTTGTTTTATAAATATCTCTGCCTTTGAAAATATCAATATCTATATTATTTTTAGTATTACTATCTTTCCACTGCTGAGAAAAACAACCTGTAAAAATAGCAGCCTCTTCAATATCTTTTTTACTAGGTTTTTCAGATTGTATAATCATAAATGGACTTCCAGGTTTTGTTGTATGGAGCACAATATATTCTGGTTTTCCAAAATTTTTTAAAACAATTTCATTTTGGTCATCAGACTTACCCCCAACTACAAGAACATTATTAGATGTAAAAAACCATCTATAATTTTCATATTCTTTCCCAGTTATCTGGTTTAATTGTTTTAACATTTTATATTAAACATTTAAGAAAAAGTGCGTTTTTAAACATTGGGATTATTTTTTCCTTCCAAATCTAAATTTTTTAAAAATACTTTTTGTTTCTTTTTGTTTCTCTTCTACTTTTTCTTCTTTGTATTCATGTCCAAATGCTGCATAATATTTATCTTTAACTTCTTTGAATTTAATATCTGATGGAGAAGAAGATTTTACATTCTTTTCTTCTCTTAACCAGACAGTTTGCTGTGGAAAAGGAATCTCTATATTTTCCTTATATAATCTTCTATAAATTCTTGAAATAGCCTCTTGGTGAGCAGGCCATTTTTTAGAAAGATTATCTACCCAAAACATAGCTTTAAAATTTAATGAACTATCTCCCATTTCAGTAAACAAAACTCTTACCTCTTCTTCTTTATCAATAATATCACTTTTCTCAATTTCTTCAATAACTATTTTTTTAATATATTCAGGATCAACCCCATAGGCAACTCCAAATTCAATATTAACCCGAATTGATAAATCTGGCTGTAGGAAATTTTGGACTTTATTGTTAGCAATAACACTATTTGGAATAATTAACATCTCATTATCAAATGTCTTGATTCTTGTTGTTCTTAAACCAATCTTATAAACTTCACCCAGATCATTTTCTATTTTAATAACATCACCCACCTTAAATGTATTGTCAAGAATAATAGAAACTCCTGAGAAAATATTTCCTAATGTTGGCTGTAATGCTAATGCAACAGCAATACCGCCAATGCCCAACCCTGCTAAAAAAGGACCTATATTAACGCCCCAGATATTTAATATTAAAATAAACAAACTTATTATTAGGACTATTCTTAAAGTTTCATGAACTAAATTTGCAATAGAATCATCAATATTGCTTTTTGTTTTTTCAGCTAATTTTTTCCAGACTCTAATCAGACTCAGATTAATAATAACAAAAAAAAGATATCCTATAGTCATTGAAGCAAATGTAAGAATAATCCTGTTTAAAATCAATTCAACATCTCCTGTGAAGGATATAGGTTTTAATGAAAAATAAAGAGCAATCAATAAGGATATTATGTTTAAAGGCATTGAAACTTTTTTAATTAATTTATCATCTAAATCTGTTTTTGTCTTGCTTGTCATTTTTAAAGAAACTTTTTCTAGCAGATAAAGACCTATTCTTAATAAAATAAATAATCCAAAAAACAAAAATATTGCACTAGTATATTCATTAAAATTAATAATATTAAATAATTTTTCAAATGCCATTTTAATTTATCAATAATGGGTAATAAAAAATAAAGGTTTTAAAGGTTTGGGTTATTTCCAATAATCTAAAGCATCTTTTAATTCAATATGACTTTTTGCATATTGTTTTAGAGGGATTTTTCTCATAACAGAATCAAGAGATTGTCTGATTGCTATTGCCCCCCTTAGAGTTCCTTTTGGATGTCCGTGACATCCTCCACCAAATTGCATAACAATATCTTTTCCTAGATATTTAACTAAAAAAGGAATATGTCCTGGATGCAATCCTCCACTACTAACTGATAAGACTGGTTTAATTTTCTCCCAATCTTGAGAAAGTCTACTTTTAGTTTCTTTAACAACTTTTTTTTCAATCTCTTCGTTAATCTCACTAACTTCTTCTAAACTTCCTTGTAATTTACCTACTGCTGTTCCAATATGTAACTGATCAACACCAATCAATCTTGCAATATCTGCCAAAACCATCATACTAATTCCATGTTTTTTATTTCTAGTAAAAGCAGCATGCATTGCTCGATGAGCATGGATAGCCAATTTAAAATTTGCATCTCTAAGTGTTTGAAGAGCAGAAAAACCAGCAGTAACAATATCAATCATAACATATTTACCTCCCAGTTCTTCAACCAACTGAGCTCTCTTGATCATCTCCTTTGTCTCAGCAGTCACATTCACTAAATAAGCTTTTTTTTCACCAGTTTGTTCTTCTGATTTATTCTGTTTCTCTAAAGTTCTAGCAAGTCTTTCTTCAAATCTATTAAATCTTTGACCAATAATTGATTTATCGACTCTCTCTTCTCCTGAAATTCCTAATTTACATTTATGACAATAACAATCATTCGATCTATTAAAAGCAGAATAAGGAGTTTCTTTTATCACTCCACATTTAT
>CAZGSA010000073.1:0-5074 GCA_964528215.1 Candidatus Woesearchaeota archaeon | reverse complement strand
TTTATGCTGATTCAATTTTGGCCTTTTTAATTGGAATTTATATTATTAAAGAATCATTTTCATTAGGAAAAGAAGCAACAGATTCTTTATTAGATGTTTCTGCAGGAGAAGAAATAGAGAGAAAGATTAGAGAAATTATAAAAAGGGAAAGTATTGAAATTTCAGATTTAAGAACTCAGAAAAAAGGTGCTGTTGTTACAGCAAATTTAGAAATCAAATTGCCTAGCAAATTAAGTATAGAAGAAGCAACTAAAATTTCTAATAATTTAAAAAATAGTTTGATTAAGAATATTGAAACATTAGAATATGTAGCAATCCAGATAAAAAGTCATGATTTTACAGATTCATATTTTAAACCAAAAGATTTTGTTTCAAAAATAACTAGAAGAGGATTTGGTTGGCAGAGAAAAGGTAAGTTTAAGGATGCTATTGAAGAAGCTCAAGGAAAAGGGCCTGAAGGTTATTGCATATGTCCTAAGTGTAGTTATAAAATTAAGCATAAAAGAGGATCTCCATGTTCAACAATTAAATGTCCTAAATGCAAGATAAATTTAGAGAGAAAATAAAATGAACAAACCCACACAACCTCTAAAATATTTTATGATTCTATTACTCTTATCTCTTTTAACTTATTTTATTTCAGTTAAAAGAATCCCTAGCCCCTATAACTATCTAGGAATTATTTTAATTTTATTTGGGATAATGATAAACCTTTGGACAGACCAATTATTTAAAAAAGCAAAAACAGATGTAAAATATCATAAAATACCAAGTAAATTAATAACCTCAGGACCCTTTAAAATTTCAAGAAATCCTATGTATTTAGGAATGTTAATAATAATATTTGGAGTTGCAATTATTTTAGGGAATTTAATTGTTTTTATTTTTCCAATTATTTTTGTTATTATAATCCAAAAAAGATTTATTCCAGGTGAGGAAAAAAATATGGAAAAAACTTTTGGAAAAAGATATTTAGAATATAAAAATGAAGTTAGGAAGTGGATATAAATGACATCTTTATATAAGATTCAACCAAGACATTTGAATGAACATTCAAGATTATATGGGGGACAATTATTAGAATGGATTGATAATTATTGTTTTGCTAAAACTGAGAGATATTTAAAAAAAGCCGGAGAAAGATTTGTAACAAGGGCTACAGATTGTGAGTTTTTATTTCCTGTTTTTTTAGGGGATGTAATAAAAATAAAATTAAAAAAAGAAACAATAAAAAACACTTCAATCACTTTTGATTATGAAGTTATCTCTAAAAATAAAACAGTAGCAAAAGGTTCTTCAACATTTGTTAAAATTACTAAAGATAAACCTACCTCAATAAAATAATTAATTAAAAAATGCCTACATTTAAACAATCATTTAAAAAATCCTTAAAAGATATTTATTCTTTTATTCCCTTACTAATAGGAACAATGCTTTTAATAAGTTTAATATCTTTAATACCTAAATCTTTTTATTCTTATATTTTTACAGGAAGTTTTCTTGATGTATTAACTGGAAGTGTATTTGGAAGCATATTAGCTGGAAATCCAATGACAAGCTATGTTCTTGGAGGAGAATTATTTAAACAAGGTATCAGCTTAATAGCAGTTACAGCATTTTTAGTTTCTTGGGTAACAGTCGGAGTTATACAGTTTCCAGTAGAATCAGTAACCTTAGGAAAAAAATTTGCATTAACAAGAAATATTCTTAGTTTTATCTTCTCAATCCTAGTAGCAATAATAACTGTAACTCTTTATAACTTACTTTAAAATGAGAAAAAAATCTAAAATCCAGTGGTATTTTTTAATCATAGTCCTAATTATATATCTAGCATTACTTCTAATAAACTTTTCTGCATTTCTTACTTCTATAATGTTTTTTATAGATATTTTAAAAAAGATAATTCCATCTTTTTTATTAGTTTTTTTGCTTCTTTTTATTATAGATTATTTTATAGACCCTTTATCAGTAACAAGGCATTTTAAAGAAAAGTCAATAAGGAAATGGATCTATGCATTAATAAGCGGAACAATTGCCTCAGGACCTCCTTATCTTTGGTATCCTTTATTACAAGATTTAAATAAAAAAGGAGTTAGTTATGGAATAATAGCTTGTTTTTTATATTGCAGGTCTATAAAACTTCCTTATCTTCCTCTGTTGATTTTTTATTTTGGATTTAAATATACTGTTATTCTATCAGTTATTATGATTATTGCCTCAGTTATTCAGGGGATTATTATAGATAAAATAATTAAACAAGAGGAAATTTAAAATGCCAAGACCAAGAAGAGAAAGAAGAATTTATTTTCAACCAGATGTAACTTATTTCAAACCAGCAGGAGTTCCAATTATAAATTTAAAAGAAACAATACTAAGTTTTGATGAATTAGAAGCAATAAGATTAATAGATAGTGAAGATTTAGAACAAACAAAAGCTTCAAAAAAAATGAAAATATCTCAATCAACATTATCAAGATTGCTTAAAGAAGGGAGAAAAAAATTAGCAGATGCAATTATTCAAGGCAATGCTATTAAAATTCAAGGAGGTAATTTTAAAATGGTTCAACAAACAAGAAGAGGTTTAGGATTGGGTCAAGGCAGAGGATTTGGTAGCAGGACTGGTGAGGGCAGAGGAAGAATGAGAGGATTTGCAACAGGTCCAGATGGAAATTGTATATGTCCAAAATGTGGATATAAAGAAGCACATCAAACAGGAATTCCTTGCTACCAAAAGAAATGCCCTAAATGTGGAAGCCCTATGACAAGAAGATAAAAAAGAAAATGAGTTTATTCAAAAAAAAATGCGCATATTGCAGAGCTAAAATCAATAAAGGAGAAGAAATATTTGAAAAAGTAAAAACACCTGAATTTAAAGAAAAAGTTATCAAACCATTTTGCAGTGAAGAACATGCAGAACTTTATAAAAAATATATCAAAGGAACTCCAAGTAAAAGTTCATGCCCCTATTGTAGGGAATAAAATAATAAAAATAAATTTAAGATGAAAAATAATAGCAGAAAAATTAATTATGGAATTTATTTAAGAGCATCTTAACAGTATAATAACTGCCACCAAAAATTACTACTCCTGGAAGAAGTGCTATACCTAATGTTGGAACGAGGGTTGTAACTCCTACTGTCCCTATAAGGCCTGCGCCAAGTGTTTCAAGCATTGTAGCAATTGAATGAGTCCTTTTTTCTATCCCTTTTTCTAATGCATCAACTTTCATGACATACTTACCATTTTTAAAAATTTTAATTTTTCTTTCCTCTTCTGAACACAGTATTGATGTATTCTTATTTTTTGAAGATGTTATTGCTGCTGAATGTCTTGTTCCATATCCTCTAAATGCCTTTGTATTTTTAATCATCACTCCATATGCTTTGGTATATCCCCCTCTATCAATTATTACAGCTCCATCAATCATTGCTAAACCTACTAAGATTTTTCTTGCACCTTTATCTAGGACATTAAAGGATTTTAATCTTTGAGATACAAGTTTTTCATAACTTATATTCTCTCCAATAACAAATAAAGCTCCTTCTCCCTTCTTTGCAATTTCTAAAGCTATTTCTAAAACTGCCTGTTCAATTTGGTTAGACTTAGATTGTTTTTTCTCTACCATCTTATTACTAAAGATAAATTAGATTAACTTTAAATATTTATCTAAATAAAACTAAACAATGGTTTGATTTATTCTTTAAAAATTAGATTTATAATGCAGGATTTGGTAAATCCCCATATTTTTTATAAATCTCAATAACTTATTTTAAAAGAATTAGACTAATCCTAACTTCTTAATTCCCACTCCTTCTCTATAAATTTTTATTAACATAGGCAAAAATAAATTTTAGTTAGATTTTATCTTCTAAAATTTTAAGATAATTGAATGGTTTCACTAAAGCCATAATACCAAAGATTTAAAAACCTATATCACTAAGTGATATATCTGTTAGGGATATAAAATGGAAGCAATAAAAATTAATAAATTAACAAAAAAATTTGGAGACTTTACAGCAGTTAATAACATTTCTTTTCATGTGAAAAAGGGAGAAATATTTGGTTTTTTAGGACCTAACGGAGCTGGAAAAACTACAACCCTTTCAATATTATCTACTCTTTTATCTCCAACTTCAGGAGAAGCTATTGTAAATGGGTTTAATGTTACGCAGGAGATGGATAATGTAAGAAACTCAATAGGGATGGTTTTTCAGGATATGACTTTAGATGATGAACTTACAGCTTATGAAAATTTAGAAATGCATGGTAGACTCTATGGTGTAGAAAAGGAAGAAAGAAAGAAAAAGAGTATTGAGTTATTAAAATTAGTAGATTTAGAAGATAGAAAAGACTCAGTGGTAAAAACTTTTTCTGGAGGAATGAAAAGGAGATTAGAAATTGCAAGAGGGTTGTTGCATGAACCAAAAATTCTTTTTTTAGATGAACCAACCTTGGGATTAGACCCTCAAACAAGAAATAAACTTTGGACATATATACAAAAGTTGAATAAAGATACAGGATTAACAATAATTTTGACTACCCATTATATGGATGAAGCAGATAAATTATCAGATAGAATCGCTATTATTGATAAAGGAACTATTATAGCATTAGATACCCCTGAGAATCTTAAGAAAGAACTAGGAGGAGATATTGTAACTATTGAAACTGAAGATAGTGAGAAGTTTGAAGAATTATTAAAAAAACAAGCATGGTGTAAATCTGTAAAAAGCCATAACCATTCTGTAACAATTAATGTTAAAGATGCTGGTAAAACTATTAGTGAGATTATAAAATTAGCAGATAAAAATGACATTACCATAGGCTCTGCGAATATCCATAAACCAAGTTTAGAAGATGTTTTCTTATATTTTACTGGAAAAACAATAAGAGAACAAGAAGCAGACTCAAAAGATGCAATGAGAAATAGGGCAAAAATGTGGGGACGAAGATGATGAAGAAAAACAAAAGACAATTGGAGTGGGCTATTAGTTTTTGGTTGGGAATTGGCCTGATGAGCATAATAAATGTTATCAAAATTGCATTGGAAGGCGTTTTATTATTATTTAATTTT
>CAZGSA010000072.1:0-5084 GCA_964528215.1 Candidatus Woesearchaeota archaeon | reverse complement strand
CTTTTGCCTTTTTAATAGCAGGTATTTTTGTACCTTTTATGGATTCTTTTAATATCTATGGTGCATTACTAATTGGTAAAAAGAAATTTAAAATTTCTACGATTTATAATGTTATTATTAGAATATTATCGTTTATAATAATCATTTCTGTTCTTTTTCTAGCTAATAATATTTTTCTTATCATCCTTACTTATTTTTTATCTAATACTTTATTCCGTTTATTATTTCTTTTTATAACCATAAAAAGATTTAAACCAAACAAAGAAAAAGACCCTGAAACTATATCTTATGGCAAGCACTTAAGTTTAATTAATATAATTTCAACAATTGCTAATCAATTAGATAAAATTCTTATTTTCCACTATATCGGTGTTATTGAATTAGCCATTTATGTTTTTGCTATTGCTATTCCCGAACAAATAAAGACCTTACTTAAGAATATATCACTTCTCTCATTACCAAAATTCTCTGAAAGATCTAAAGAAGAAATTAAAAAAACCATTTTTAAAAAAATGGCTTGGATGTGTTTATTCATTTCTCTCAGCGTTATTCTTTATATCATTGCTGCGCCTTATATTTATAGAATTTTCTTTCCTCAATATTTAGATTCAGTCTTTTATTCTCAAATATTTTCAATCTCATTAATAACTGCTATTTCTATTTTGCCAACTAGTGCACTTCGAGCTAAAATGGCAAAAAAAGAATTATATAAATTAAATATTTATAGTCCATTTATCCAAATAATTTTACTATTTTTATTCATTAATTTTTATGGGCTTTTAGGTATAATATTAGCTAGAGTTATTAGTAGGTTTATCAATTTAGGAATGTCCTATTGGTTATTTAAAAAGATTTAAATTAAAAATCATCTAATCAATTCAATAAAGATTTTATTTCTTAGATATTTTCTTTCAATTAAATATATTTTTCTTTTAACTTTGCTTTGACTAAAATTAAATTGTCGAAGTATTTTTTTTAATTCTTTTACAGAATAACGACGCTTATATGTTAAGTCTTTTCTTAATAATCTTTTTTTAGTCCAATCTGTATCTACTTTTAAAAATACAAAAGATCCCTTTTTTAAAACTCGATAAATTTCACTTAAAAAAACTTTAACCTCTTCAAGATTAAAATGCTCTACTAAATGTAAAGAATATATTTCATCAACACTATTATCATCAAAAGGCAAATCTAAAGCTGAAACAATAATATCGGCATCACTATCTTTGTCAATGTCTATACCAATATACCCTTCCCTTTTATTATTCCCACAACCAATATCAAGTTTTATTAATTTTTTTTCCATATTTTTATTTTATTATAAATAATAAGATTTTTTTTAAAACGATTACAATTTTGACACACAGGAAAATAAGTATCACCCTTTATAAATCTCTTTCTAATTTTTTTCATTTTAGATCCATTCCAAATTTCTTTAAAATCATCTTCTAGAATATTTCCGATGTCATATTTTTTACTAAAAAACTCACAACAAAGACGAACTCCTCCATAATACTGAATATACAATTCAGTCCATGGAGAATAACATGGAATCTTTTCTTTTGGACGATAATAAATATCAAAATCTTTCAAAAGATTTTTTAAGTTATGATTAATATTAATATCTCTAGCTAAATAAATAGTTTCTTTAATAGTTTTTTTAAGTTCATTTTTTTCAATAAGCATTTCTTTATTTTGTAATACACCCCATATGTCAAGAGGTTTAAAACGAATAGAATCAATTTTTAATTCTTCACCCAATCGTAAAATATCAATTAGCTTTTTATAATTATCCTTCATAATAATAGAATTAAACCAAATTCTTGGATATTGAAATTTTTTTCTCTCTCTTACATCAACTAATGTTTTAATTCCATTAATAACCGGCTCAATACTTGCATTTCTAATGGATTGGTAAATATTAGGGTCTGCTGAATCCATAGAAATTTTAATTAAATGCAAACCGCTTTCAACTAATTTTTCTGCTAATGATTTATTAACTAAAGCACAATTTGAATTAATAGAAACATTAATTCCTCGAGAACTAGCATAAGCAATCATTTTAGATAAATCCTTATTAAGCAATGGCTCGCCCAGTCCATTAAGAAGCAAGTTCTCAATCATTGGTAACTTATTAATAATTTTTTTAAAAGATTCCAAATCCATGTCACCAATTGGCACATCAAGATGACTATTTCTTGGGCACATCACACATCTTTGATTGCAACGATTAGTAGGTTCTATTTGAATATTACGAACATGAGAAAAAAGATATTCATTGCCAAGAACAATTTCTACTTTATTAATTAAATTATTTATTTTTTTTATTATCTTGCTCATAAATTATTTTATTGAATTTTTTATCATATTTTATAACATTATTAATGATACTATGATTTTCTATGGCATATTTTCTAGCTTTTTCTCCCATAACCATTCTTAAACTATCATCACTTATTAGTTTATGTAAATCTTTTTTCATTTGATCTTGGTTTTTTGAATGAAATCCTATTTGATTATTTACAATGATATCATCTGGATCAAAACTCAAAGTAATTGTCGGACATTTATTAAACCATGCTTAAATAAAATTATTACCAAAACCCTCTGGCTGACAAGTATTAATAAAAATCTCAGAGCCGGCTAAAATTTTATCAACTTCCTTCGGAGATTTAACACCCAAATATTTAAAATTATTGTTATCTTCTTCGCATTTTTTTATTATTTCTTGATAACTATTACTTTGCAGTCCACCAATCATTAAAAACTTATAATCACTATTTTTAAATTGATTAGCGAGATTAATAAATACTTCTGGTCTCTTACGAGCTTTTATATTATTAACCCAAACTATTTGTTTTTGTTTTTCTGACTTATTTTTATCATAATTATCTTCCATGCTGTTATAAATCGTCTCCGCCTTGATACCATATTTTTTATTTAAAAATTCAGCTTGATATTTATTAATAGTAACTAAATTAACTTTTCTTAAGGTTGAAAAATTAAGATGTCTCTGGATAACAATTCTAATTGATTTTAAAAATTTTAAAATATTTAAAGATAATTTAATCTTTTCTAAATCTGGATGACAATCACTAATATGAGAAGTATTAAAAACAACTGGAATTTTTAAAAATTTGGAAATCTTATTTAAAAGAAACAAGTGTTTAAAAATTCTAATATAGCAAACATCAGGTTTTTCTTTTTTTAGAAGATTATAAAAATTAATAAATATTTTTAATTTATTATCGTTTTTATTAGTGAGATAATAAATTTTAAAATCATCTCTTTGTTCTTGTCTTTTATCAGCTAAACTCTGAAGGGCTAAATAGCTGATTTGATACCCTCTGTTAGATAAATGCTTTGCTAAAAGCCAACATTGAATTTCAGAACCACCAATTACTTCTTTAGGGGAAAAATTATTAATAAAAAATATTTTCATTATCTATTATTTCTTTTTAAATAAAAAAACATTTAAAGCTAATGTATTCCTAGTTAATAAATTGATTAATATAAAATCTTTTTTATAAAAATTAAATATCTCATCTGGTCTGGCATACTCATATGGAAATCCACCAAGCCAATCTCTGACATCTAATATATAATAAGCACCTCGTTTATGATAATGGTTTTTAAAATATTTAAATGGATTTTTAAAATGTATTAAATGATTAAAAATGCCATATCTTAACATATAAAGTCCTTCACAAATATATTGAAGTATTTTTGGCAAATGATTATATACATATTTTATTCTCCACCACATTTTAGACCCACTAAATGTATTATGAACTTTATTATAAATAGCAATATACAGATAGCCATTATCCTTAACCAGTGATTTTACATTTTCTAATGCAGTCCACATATCTCCTGTGTGATGTAAAACTCCGTGTGAATAAACAATATCAGCTTTGGGTAATTTTTTTAAGAACTCTTTATCTAATACTGACCCTTGATATATTTTCCAATTTTCAGGATTATCAACCTTACTTTTAAAAAACTTGCAACACTCTACGCATCCCTTGAATGGGTCAAAACTTATTACATTAGCTCCTAATTTCCAAGCAGCTAATGAAAAATATCCAGACCCACAACCTATATCTAAAAATAACTTTCCTCTCAAATCTTTTACTCCCATAAAATCAGTTATACAACTTTTTGCCACTTCTAATCGTTGCGGATTATGAACCTTTAGAAATCTTTTCCAATTTTTACCAAAATCAAATTTTTCCATAATTTTATTTAAAATATTCTTTAAGCCAAAAATGAATCACCAAAGCTCGCCAAAGTATTCTAGAATGATCTTGACCTGCTAGGTGCTTAGAAAATATTCTTTTTATTTTTTTAGCATCTAAAATATTATGATTAGAAAATTCTTTAGAATTAAATATTTTTTTTAAATCATTCTTTAATTCATTGCGAAACCAATGTTCTAACGGCGTAGGAAAACCCTTCTTGTCTTTACGTTGATAAATCTTCTTAGGAAGAACATCCTTAAAAGCTTCTCTTAAAATATACTTAGATGTATAACTATTAATTTTCTTATCATAATCTAATCCAAAACAAAACTCAACTAAACGATAATCTAAAAATGGGACTCTAGATTCTAAAGAAAATGTCATGCTAATCCTGTCTTCATTGTCAAGAAGCATTGGTAAATTATCATTAACAAAAGAATTATAAAGTTCTTGATTTAAATAACTTGAAAAATTTCTTGATTCTCTACTTATTGATGATTTATATTTTAAAATAAAATCATTAGTTAAAATCTGATCCTGCCAACGACCCTTTTTTTTAAATAAAGACTTTAATTTAATCAACCAAGGAAATAGTATTTTTAAAACATCTTTATAATAATTTTTATTTAAATATTTTTTTATTTCTTTCTTAGTTTTAAAATATTTAATAATTGATAAATTCTTAATCAAATCAGCTAAATAATAAGGATAATAGTATGGATATCCAGCTAACAATTCATCTGCTCCTTGCCCATCTAATGTCACAATTACTTTATCAGCAGCACATTTAAAAACATGCCACTGCGAATAAGTACCAGGCATTCTAATCGGCTTATCGTGATG